>DASYBH010000398.1:0-20555 GCA_036500885.1 Candidatus Dormiibacterota bacterium | reverse complement strand
ACGAGCTGGTCCGGGGTGAGCTTGCGGCCGTGCCGGTGCACGCGATCGCGCATCCAGTCCAGCAGCGGCGCGAACTCGCCCGCCGCGAAGTCGGCCTCCAGGTCCGGCAGGTCCCGCCGGGCCGCCTCCATGAGCTGGGCGCCGATCACGTTGCCCAGCGTGTAGCCGACGAAGTGGCCGACGCCCGACGTCCAGTGGATGTCCTGGAGCGGTCCATCCCGATCCGGGGGCGGCTCCAGACCGAGCAGGTCCCGGAGGCGCTGGGCCCAGGCCTCCGGCACGTCGGCGGCGCGCAGACGGCCCTCCAGCAGGTCGTTCTCGAGCTCGAACCGCAGCAGGATGTGCAGGTTGTAGGTCACCTCGTCGGCGTCGACCCGGATGTACGAGGGCCGGACCTGGTTGCTCGCGCGCCAGAAGGCATCGGCGTCCACGTCACCCAGGGAATCGGGGAAGGCCGCCCGCAGGCGCGGGACCAACCACTCGGCGAACGGCCGGCTGCGGCCGACCATGTTCTCCCAGAGCCGGGACTGGGACTCGTGCACGCCCGATGACGCGCCGCCCCAGAGCGGCGTGCGGTCCAGCGAGCGGGGCACGCCCTGGTTGTACATCCCGTGGCCCGCCTCGTGGATCGTCGAGAACAGGCAGGAGTCGCCCAGCGTCGGACCGGTGCGCGTCGTCAGGCGAACGTCACCGGGCCCGAAGGACGTGCAGAACGGGTGCGCCGAGAGGTCCTGACGACCGCGGTCCAGGTCGTAGCCGAGCGCGACGATCGTGTCCAGGCCGAAGGTCAGCTGGCGGCGCTCGTCGCAGGGACGCCGCAGCACCGCGGCATCCACGCGGTCGGCGCGCGCCGACACCTCCGCCAGCAGGGGCCCGATGGCCGACCGAAGCTCGGCGAACAGCGCCTCGACCCTGGCCGTGGTCAGGCCGGGCTCCCCGATCTCGATCAGCGCGTCGTATGGCCGGTCCTCGTAGCCGAGCGCGTCGGCCAGGCGCAGCGAGAGCTCGACCCCGCGCTCCATGGAGGGCACGAAGCGCGACCAGTCCGACGCGACCCTCGCCTCCTGCCAGACGGGCCGGGCCATCGTGGTCGCCCTGGCCAGCTCGGACACCAGCTCGGCCGGAATCCGCGTCGCCTGCTCCAGGTCGCGCCGGGTCACGCGGACCAGGCTGGCGTCGTCGGAGTCCGCGGGCAGCTCGGCCACCTGGGCCTCGGCGGCGTCCAGCAGGCGGGACACCTCGGCCGACGTGAAGCGCTCATGGGCGAAGCGGCTCAGCGTGGCCAGCTGGTTGGCGCGGTCCTCCACACCGCCCGGCGGCATGCACGTCTCCTGGTCCCAGGCCAGGACGGCTGCCGCACGCTCGAGGTCCACGACCTCGCCCAGGGCTTCGCGCAGGCGCCAGAGCGGGCTCGTCGCAGCGACGGCGGTCACGCTGGCACCTTCACCCGCCGCTTCGGCGCGCGGGGAGCCGCCCCGGCGTCGAGGCGGCCGGCCGCCTCCAGGATGGGCCGCAGGTACTCCCCGGTGTACGAGTCGGGCTCGAGCGCCACCTGCTCCGGCGTCCCGGCGGCCACCAGTTGGCCGCCGCGGTCGCCGCCCTCAGGACCGAGGTCGATCAGCCAGTCCGCCGTCTTCAGCACATCAAGATTGTGCTCGATCACGACCACGGTGTTCCCGTGGTCGACCAGCTGGTGCAGCACGGTCAGCAGCCGCTCGACGTCGAAGTAGTGCAGTCCGGTGGTCGGCTCGTCCAGGACGTAGATGGTCTTGCCGGTGTCCCGCCTGGACAGCTCGGTCGAGAGCTTGACGCGCTGGGCCTCGCCGCCGGAGAGCTGGGTCGCCGGCTGGCCCAGCCGGATGTAGCCCAGGCCCACGTCGCGCAGCGTCCGCAGCTTGCGCACGATCCGGGGCACGTTCTCGAAGACGCCCATCGCCTCGTCGACCGTCATGTCGAGCACGTCCGAGATGGAGTGCCCGCGGAACTTCACCTCCTGCACCTCTCGCGAGTAGCGCGTGCCGTGGCACACCTCGCAGGGCACATAGACGTCGGGCAGGAAGTGCATCTCGATCTGGATGATCCCGTCGCCCTGGCAGGCCTCACAGCGGCCGCCCTTCACGTTGAACGAGAAGCGACCCGGTCCGTAGCCGCGCATCTTCGCGTCCGGCAGCGAGGCGAACAGGTCGCGGATGTACGTGAACATCCCGGTGTACGTGGCGGGGTTCGAACGCGGGGTGCGGCCGATCGGCGACTGGTCGATGTCGATCGACTTGTCCAGGTACTGCAGACCCTCGACGGCCCGGTGCGGGCCCGGCCTGTCCTTGGCCCGATAGAAGTGCTGCGCCAGCTTCCGCGACAGGATGTCGGTGACCAGCGAGGACTTGCCGGAGCCGCTGACGCCCGACACGCACACGAAGCAGCCGAGCGGGATCTCGACGTCCAGGTCGCGGAGGTTGTGAGCCTCGGCGCCGCGGATCACCAGGCGCTTGCCCTTGCCCTGCCGCCGCTCCGCCGGCATCGGGATCTGGCGATCGCCGCGCAGATAGGCGGCCGTCAGCGACTGCTCGCTGCGCATCACCTCCTCGACGGGGCCAGCCGCGATCACGTGGCCGCCGTGCTCGCCGGCTCCGGGGCCGATGTCGACCATGAAGTCCGCGGCCCGGATCGTGTCCTCGTCGTGCTCGACGACGATCACCGTGTTGCCGAGGTTGCGAAGGTGGATCAGCGTGTCGATCAGGCGCCGGTTGTCGCGCTGATGGAGCCCGATCGACGGCTCGTCCAGGATGTAGAGGACGCCCATCAGCTTGGAGCCGATCTGGGTGGCCAACCGGATGCGCTGGGACTCCCCGCCCGACAGCGTGGTGGCCGAGCGGTCCAGGGTCAGGTAGTCGAGCCCGACGTCGATCATGAACGCGAGCCGCTCGCGGATCTCCTTCAGGATGCCGCGGGCGATCGTGCTCTCACGCTCGGTCAGCTCCAGGCCCTCGAAGAACGCGACCGCCCGGGTGACCGAGAGGGCGGACGCCTGCGAGATGCTCTGGCCGGCCACGGTGACCGCCAGCGACTCGGGCTTGAGCCGGGCGCCCTTGCAGGCCGGACAGGGCCGCTCGGACATGAACTTCTCCAGCTCCGCCTTCACGAACTCCGACTCGGTCTCGTCGTAGCGGCGCTGCACGTTGGCCAGCACACCCTCGAAGGTCGCCTCGTAGTGCCGCTTGACCCCGTACTGGTTGCGGTACCCGAACTTGACCTTCTGCTTCCCCGAACCGTTGAGCAGCAGCTCGATCTGCTTCGCCGTGAGCTTCGAGGCCGGCGCGTCCATGTCGATGCCCGCGCTGTCGCAGACGGCCTCGAGCATCTCCGGGTAGAAGAACTGGGACTTGCTCCACGGCGCGATGGCGCCGTCCCGCAGGGACAGCGACCGGTCCGGGATGACCAGGTCGGCGTCGACGACCAGCTGAGTGCCGAGCCCGGTGCAGGTCGGGCAGGCGCCATGCGGGGTGTTGAACGAGAAGTTGCGCGGCTCGGGCTCCGGCACGCTGATGCCGTCGTACGGGCAGGCGTAGTCCTGGGACATCGAGATCTCTTCGCCGCCGTCGGCCGGCACGATCAGCACCGTGCCCTGCCCCAGCTTGGCCGCCACCTCCAGCGAGTCGACCAGCCGCGTCCGCTGCTCGGGCCCGATGACCACCCGGTCGACGACCACCGCGATGTCGTGCTTCTTGTATCGCTCCAGCGGGATCTTCTCGCCGAGCTCGTACAGCTGGCCGTCCACCCGGACGCGGGAGAACCCCTGCCGGCGGACGTCCTCCAGCAGCCGCTCGTACTCGCCCTTGCGGCCCCGCACGACCGGTCCCATCAGCAGCAGCCGCGTGCCCGCCGGCATCCGCTCCAGCTGGTCGGCCATCTGCTCGACCGTCTGCTTCTGGATCTCGCGCCCGCAGATCGGGCAGTGCGGGCGCCCGATCCGCGCATACAGCAGACGGAGGTAGTCGTAGACCTCGGTCACGGTCCCGACCGTCGAGCGGGGGTTCCGCGAGGTGCCCTTCTGGTCGATCGAGATGGCCGGCGAGAGGCCATCTATCACGTCCACGTCGGGCTTCTCCATCTGGCCCAGGAACTGGCGCGCATAGGACGAGAGCGACTCCACGTAGCGGCGCTGGCCCTCGGCGTAGATCGTGTCGAAGGCCAGCGACGACTTGCCGGAACCGGACAGGCCGGTGAAGACCACCAGCCGGTCCCGCGGGATCGAGAGCGTGACGTCCTTCAGGTTGTGCTCTCGCGCGCCCCGGATCGTGATGTGGTCGATTGGCATGTCAGGTCTCGCTCCCAGATGCACCCAACGGCGAGGCCACGATGAACGACGCCGTCGCGGTGGCGACCGGGCGGCTGTCCTCGCCCGCGACGCGGCGTTCTGCCACGCCGGCGGGACGGCCCGAGTGAAGCACTCTACCAACGGCCTCGAGCGGTTCGCCAATGTAGGTCGTGCGCGCGATCAGCCGGCTCCACGGCCCCCTCTCCCCCGCCATGCCCAGACGCGGCGCTTCCAGGTAGGACATCTGTTCGCACATTGTGGCGGGCGGCGCCCTCGGCCTGCCACCGTTCGAGCAGCGCAGGCGTGCGCCGGCACCCATCTTGAACGTGTTCGGCACCCGCCACCATACCGTCGTACCCTTGGACCTGAACATGTTCAACTTTGAATCCGAGGAGGGATCGCTGTGGATCTCCGGCTCGTCGAGTACGTCAGCTACCTGGGGATCGCGATCGGTCTCACGCTCTTCGTCGGGCGCGTCCTCTACCGCTCCGGCCGCCCCTTCCTGGTCGACGCGCTGCGAGACGAGGCGCTGGCGGACTCGGTCAACCGCCTGCTGATCGTCGGCTTCTCGCTGATCGGTCTGGGCGGCGCGGCCCTGCTGCTCTCCGTGGACAGCGGGCTGGCCTCTGCCGCCGACCTGGTGAGGGTCATCGTGCTCAGGACCGGCGTGCTGCTCCTCATGCTGGGCGGCCTGCACCTGGCCAACCTCGCGATCCTCCGCCGGATCGGCCGGCCCGCCCGGCCGGCAGCCGGCGGCGTCCGCAGCGAGCCGGCCACGGGCCGCTTCCCCTACTGATCCAGGTGGCGGCCGGCAGGACCCAGCGCGGCGAGCAGACGCGGACCACCATCTTCCGCGCCGCCCTCGACCTCTTTCGAGAGCGGGGGTACGAGGCGACCACCATGCGCGCGATCGCGGAGCGGGCCGGGGTGGCGCCGGGCAGCTCTTATCACTACTTCCCGTCCAAGAGCCACCTGGTCCTGGAGTTCTACCGGCACGTCCACGCCCTGCACGTCGCGACATGCGCACCCGTGCTCGCCCGCGAGCGCGACCTGACGGCGCGCCTGCGCGGTGTCATCCGTGCGGTGGTGATGACGTGCGAGCCGTTCCACGACGTCGCCGGCTCGATCTTCAGCACCGTGGCCGACCCGGGGAGCGCGCTGAACGTGTTCGGGGCCGACGCGAAGCCGCTGCGCGAGTCGGTGATCGCGCTCTACGCCGAGGTGGTCGGCGGCTCCGACACCCGCCTCCCGTCCGACCTGACGGCCGAGCTGCCACGCCTGCTCTGGCTCTACCAGATGGGCGTGCTCTACTTCTGGATGCTGGATACCTCGGCGGGCCGGCTGCGCACGCTGGAGGTCGTCGACGAGACGTGCGACTTGATCGTCCGGCTGATCTCCGTGGCCAACCTGCCGCCCCTGCGCCGCTCCCGCCGGCGCCTGCTCGCGCTCGTCAGGAGCATCGCGGAGGAGATCGCGGCCGGTTAGCGGCGCGCTACCATCGGAGGTATGGTGGGCACCGGCATCCGCTTCACCGGCTCCGGCGCCGGCATGGACTTCGGCAGGGCGACGCAGGAGCAGGCCATGAGCTTCGTCGCTCTGATGGGCGTCCTGCACAGTGAGCCCACGGCGTCCGCCTTCGCCCGGCTGCTCCGCAAGCAGCTGATCGCGGACGACTACGTGCAGCTGGCGCACGTCTTCGAGGAGATCAGCGTCCTCGCCCTCCACCGGCACATCGCCGAGGAGCTGCTGTTCGACGCGTTCGCCTTCGACATGTACTGGGACGAGCTGCGGGAGGACGTGCTGGCGATCCGCCGCCTCGAGGGCAACGAGAAGCTCTGCGAGAACTTCGAGATCGCGGCGGAGCGAGCCCGCCGCTACCGGCAGGACTTCCCGCCGAAGCTGCGCTGGCAGCGGCGCGACCATCCCAGCGACGGCCCGCAGGGCCCCCAGGGTGGGCGGCCCGGGCGGCGGGACCGCCCACCGACGCGGCCCGGAGAGCCCGGTGCGGGCCACACCCCCGCCGAGCCGCCACCCGGCCAGGCCAAGCGCTGAGCTCCGTCAGCGGGCGCCGGCCAGGAAGGACCGGACCGCGTCCAGGTAGCGCTGCTGCTCCTCCACGAACCCCATGTGCGCGCTCTCCTCGAGGACGACGAGCTGAGCGCCGAGGATGCCGCCCGCGATGGCCCTGGAGCCCTCCAGAACGCACGTTCGGTCGTGGCGGCCGGCCAGCACCAGGACCGGCCGCCGCACATCGCCCAGCCGGTCCTCAACCTCGATGTCGCCGTGGCCGGGGGCCGAGAAGTGGCGCAGCACGTCCGGCGAGTAGACCGCGCCGGCGGAGCGGCGCTCGTAGTCCGCGATGCGCGGGTCACGCGGATCGGCGAAGTGGAACGGCATCTGGTCGTGGAGGAGGGCCGCCACGTCGCCGGCCGTGCGCACCTGCGCCTCACGATCCCAGGAGGCCGCGACCCGCTCGCGGAGCTCGACCGGCTCGAACGTCCGGAGGTTCTCCTCCACGTGCTCCAGGTACCGGCTGGAGGGGAGGCCGGACGAGATGATGGCGGGCCCGCGCTCCTCGGCGTGCGCGACGGCCCACTGGAGCGCCACGAAGGCGCCGAACGAGTGGCCCAGCACCGCGTACGGCCGTGGAAGCTCCAGGGCGCGCGCCAGCGAGACGACGTCGGCCGCCATCTGGCGCAGCGTCCAGGTGGCGGGGTCGGCCGGCGCCGATCGCCCCTGCGCACGCTGGTCGACGAGCACCAGCCGGTGGGCGTCCGCCAGCGGATCGAGGTAGTCCGCGAACTCGTGGTGGTCGAGCCCGGGGCCGCCGTGGAGCACCAGCAGCGGGTATCCCTCGCCCCGCTCCACGACGTGCAGCTGCGTGTCCCCGATGTCCACCAGACGGCCTGTGCGGGAAGGTGCTGACATGGGACAGAACGATGCCACGCCCGCCCCGCGGCGCGAGCCGCAGGTGATGCTGCTCTGCCAATCAGTTGAGTTAGCCTGTGCCGCGCCCGCATGCAGCCCGTCCCGCCGTCTCAGCCGCAGCAGCCGTATCCGGCGCCACCGCGCGCCGGCTGGTCTCGCTTCTGGCTGGGTGTGCTCGCCGGGGGCTGCGGCCTGCTCCTCGTGGAGCTGCTGGTCGTGGGGGTGGGCGCCCTGCTGGTCGGTTCGGCCATCACCTCGGCACTCCGCGGGGGGAGCGGCGGCCTGCCCGGGCGCCTGCGGCTGCCGGCGAACCTCCCCAACCTGTCCACCCGCAGCGACTCCTGCTCGCCGCAGCCCTGCCTGGCGCACGGCGGCATCACCGTCCTCGTCGGCAACGTCAACCGCAACGCGGGCGCCGCTGAGACCAGCGGCGAGCACCTGGTCCAGGTCGACGTCACCTTCGTCGGCACGGCGGGGACGCACACGATCAACCCGGACGAGATCGCGATCCGCGACTCCACAGGCGCGATGACGCTCCCCGGCCTGGACCCGGCCGCCGCTCGGTGCGGCGCCACGCCAGCCACTCAGGACCTGCGGGCCGGCCAGCGAGCGGGCCCCTTCTCGCTCTGCTATGCGGTGGGCGACGCCGCCGGCGGCGCCGTGACCCTCATCTGGATCGACCCCGAGGACGTCTCGGTGATCGAGCTGCCGCTGCCCTGAAACGTGATTGGATTGCCAGGATGAACGACCTCTTCTCGATCCGGGGAAAGACGGCTGTGGTGACGGGTGGCTCGCGGGGGATCGGCTTCATGATCGCCGGGCAGTTCCTGCAGGCCGGCGCCGCCCGGGTGTACATCTGCGCGCGCCGGGCCGAGGCCTGTCACGCAGCGGCCGCGGAGCTGGCGAAGGCCGGCGACTGCGTCGCGGTCCCCTGCGACGTCGGCACGGCCGAGGGCGTCGAGACCCTGGCGAAGGCCGTTGAGGCCGGCGAGCAGCGGCTCCACATCCTCGTCAACAACGCGGGGACCGCCTGGGGCGCCCCGCTGGACGAGCACCCGATCGAGCAGGTCGACCGCGTGCTGCAGGTGAACGTGCGGGCGGTCTTCCACTGCACGCAGCGGCTGCTCCCCCTGCTCCGCGCCGCGGCATCGCCCGAGGACCCCGCCCGCGTGATCAACATCGGCTCCGTCGACGGGCTGACCATCCCGTTCTGGCCCAACTTCGGGTACTCGGCCAGCAAGGCCGGCGTGCACATGCTGACGCGCCATCTCGCGCATGCGCTGGTGGGCGACCACGTGACCGTGAACGCGATCGCGCCCGGCCTCTTCCCCAGCCGGATGACCCGCGTGGTCTTCGACAACCCGGGGGTCGAGGAGTCCACGCTGAGCGCCATCCCGATGCGGCGCGCGGGCACTCCCGAGGACGTCGGCGGCACGGCGATCTACCTCGCCTCGCGTGCCGGCGCCTACCTGACCGGCGTCGTGATCCCGGTGGCGGGCGGGGTGTCTACGATCGACTCCGTCCACTCGATCGGGCAGTAGCCGATGCGGATCGTGCAGGTCGGCCTTGGGAACTGGGGCCGCTACTGGCTGCGCCGGATCCTGCCGCAGGTGCCGGAGGCCCAGATCGTCGGCTGCGTGGACGTCGACCCGGAAGCGCTCGCCCTGGCCAGGGAGCAGGTCGGGGTGCCCGCCGACTGCTGCTTCGCTTCACTCGACGCCGCCCTCGGCTCGACTGAGCCGGACGCCGTGCTCGTCACCACCACACTGGCGCACCACGTGCCCGTGGCACGCGCGGCCCTGGAGTCCGGCCTGCACGTGCTGGTCGAGAAGCCGTTCGCGCCCAGCCTGGCCGAGGCGCGCGCGCTGGTCGAGCTGGCTGACGCACGCGGACGGGTCCTCATGGTCAGCCAGAACTACCGCTTCTTTCCGGCGGCCCGCGGCGCCGCCAGCCTGGTGGCGCACGGCGGCATGGGCGCGCTGCACGAGGTGGAGATCGACTTCCGCCACCGCTCCGTCGTCACGGAGACCGACGGCCGCCGGGGTCACCGCGCGCTGGAGCAGCCGCTGCTCATGGACATGTCGATCCACCACTTCGACCTGCTCCGCCTGGTGCTCGGCGCGGAGCCCGAACGGGTGGACTGCCACGCGTGGAACCCACCGTGGAGTGGCTTCGACGGTCCACCCTCGGCGGTGGCGACCATCCTCTTTCCCGGCGTCGTCGTCAGCTATCGGGGCTCCTGGCTGTCGTGGGGCCAGGACACGCCGTGGGCCGGCGAGTGGCGCATGACCTTCGAGCAGGGTGAGGTCTCGTGGACCAGCCGACACCTGCTGGGCAGCACCGCGGCGGAGCGAGTGCTGGTGCGGCCGGGTGCCGGCGAGCCGCACGAGCTGACGCTGCCGGTGGTACCGCTGCTCGACCAGGCCGGCAGCCTCGCTGAGTTCGTCGACGCCGTGCGCACCGGCCGCGAGCCGGAGAGCTCCGGCCGGTCCAACATGGGCAGCCTGGCCCTCGCCCTCGGCGCGGTGGAGTCGTCCGAACACGGCGTCCCCGTCACCCTCCCCAGTGGCGTGACGTAGGTCCCGCTGGATGGGTGCTTCCAGGGTACACACGGCCGGCTCAACGGCCTCAATTGGCCCCTCCCCCCCTCGCGGGGGTGGTGGGTCGGCCACGACCCGGAGGGGTGCGCTCAGATCGGTCTCGGCGATGAGCGCGCCCGGATCCTACGAAGCGACCCCCCTCCGGCCGCTGGGGCGGCCACCTCCCCCGCGAGGGGGGAGGGGCCAGAACGCGCCGCCTTTCGCCAGGGCACTGCACCTCAGGAAGCACTCATTTAGACGATGAGCTGACCTCGAAGCCCTCCGTGCGTCCCCGTGCCCTCCGTGCCTCCGTGCTTCAGACCAATTCAGAATCAATCGTCTACCGGTTCGGCTGGACGGCTACGGGCCTTTGCGGGTTCGGCGCCAGTTGCGCACCTGGGTGGTTCGCTGCTTGGGAGCGGCCGCGATAGCCAGTGCCACGTCGGCGTCGTTCTCGCCGCCGACGTCCTCGCCCGCCAGGCGCTTGCGCATGGCGATGATCCGGTCGCGCACCTTCGCCGCGTCCTCGAAGGCCAGTTCCTTGGACAACCGGCGCATCTCCTTCTCGAGGTCGCGCACGATGGCCAGCAGGTCCTCGCGGGGCAGCCCGGCCCCCGCCATCAGCTCGACGGCGTCCGCCTGGAGGTCCTTCTCCTGCACCTCCATCGCGTAGACGGCCTTTCGCACCGTCTCGGGAGTGATCCCGTGTTCCGTGTTGTGCGCGACCTGCCTGGCGCGGCGCCGGTCCGTCTCGTCGATCGCCTCGCGCATCGAGTCGGTGATCCTGTCCGCGTACATGATCACGCGGCCCTCGACGTTGCGGGCGGCGCGACCGATGATCTGGATGAAGGGCCGGTAGGCGCGCAGGTAGCCCTCCTTGTCGGCGTCCAGGATGGCGATGAACGCCACCTCCGGGAGGTCCAACCCTTCGCGCAGCAGGTTGATGCCGACCAGGACGTCGAACGTGCCCAGCCGGAGGTCGCGCAGGACCTCGATCCGCTCCAGGGCATCCAGGTCCGAATGGATGTAGCGGACCCGGATGCCGTACTCCTTCAGGTAGTCGGTCAGATCCTCCGCGAAGCGCTTGGTCAGCGTCGTGACCAGCGAGCGGTGCCCCGCGTCGACCCGCTTCCTGAGCTCCGCGACCAGGTCGTCGATCTGGCCCTCGGAGGGCCGCACCTCCACCTCCGGATCGACGAGGCCAGTCGGCCGGACCACCATCTCGACCACCCTGGACGCCTTCTCCATCTCGTACCGGCCGGGCGTGGCCGAGACGTAGACGACCTGGCCCACCCGCTGGTCCCATTCGTCGAAGCTGAGGGGTCGGTTGTCGAACGCGCTGGGCAGCCGGAACCCGTACTCGACCAGGGCGGCCTTGCGCGAGCGGTCGCCGCCCAGCATCGCGCCCACCTGCGGGACCGCGACGTGGGACTCGTCGACGAAGATCAGCGCATCCTGGGGCAGGAAGTCGAGCAGCGTGTAGGGCGATTCGCCGGGCTGCCGGCGCGTCAGGTGCCGCGAGTAGTTCTCGACGCCGGCGCAGGTGCCCGTCTCGCGGAGCATCTCCACGTCGAACATCGTCCGCTGGCGCAGGCGCTGAGCCTCCAGGAGCCGGCCGTGCTCCTCGAACCACTTCGTTCGCTCGTCCAGCTCTGCCTCGATGTCACGGATGGCCAGCTCCAGCTTGTCGCGCGGCGTGATGTAGTGGCTGGCGGGGAAGATCTTCAGCTCGTCCCGGCTGGCCAGGATCTCGCCGGTGACCGAGTCGAGCTCCTGGATGCGGTCGATCTCGTCGCCGAAGAACTCGACCCGGTACACCTTCTCCTCGCTGGCCGGCACCACGTCGACGATGTCGCCGCGGACCCGGAAGCGGAGGCGGCCGAGATCGTAGTCGTTGCGCTCGTACAGCATCTCGGTGAGCTTGCGGAGGAAGATCTCGCGCCGGATCGAATCGCCGCGGCGCACGTCCAGCGACTCGCCCATGTAGTCCTCGACCGCGCCGATGCCGTAGATGCAGCTCACGCTGGCGACGACGATGACGTCACGGCGCGTGAGGAGCGAGGAGGTGGCGCTGTGCCGGAGCCGGTCGATCTCTTCGTTGCGGCTGGAGTCCTTCTCGATGTAGGTGTCCGACCGCGCGATGTAGGCCTCCGGCTGGTAGTAGTCGTAGTAGCTGACGAAGTACTCGACCGCGTTGTGCGGGAACAGGCGCTTGAACTCCGCGCACAGCTGGGCGGCGAGCGTCTTGTTGGGGCTCAGCACGAGCGCCGGCCGCCCCAGCTCCTGGAGGACCCAGGCCATCACGTTGGTCTTGCCGCTGCCCGTGACGCCCATCAGCACCTGCTCGCGCAGGCCCTTGGTCACGCCATCGACCAGCTCCGCGATCGCCTGCGGCTGGTCTCCCTTGGGCTCGAACGGCGCATCGATGCGGTACGGGCTCGACATCGGTGCCATTCTACGGCGAACGGCCGTTCGGGCCAACGCTCTTCACATGGCGACCTGTGGCCCGTCGTCAGTCAGTCGGGGAGCGACAGCACGAGGGCGTCGACCAGCGATCCGGCGGCCAGGCCGCCCTCGCCGGACGGCACCCTCACCAGCGCGTTGGCCCCGGCCAGCGACATCAGCCGGGACGAGGACTGCGAGCCGGTGGTCCGCGCGACCAGCTCGCCACCGTCGCGGACCAGCGTGACGCGCTGGTATTCCGTCCGGTCGGCGCTGGACCTCGCCTCGTAGCCCATGCGGACGCGGAGCGTGGGTCGCTGCACGGCGGCGAACCCCTGCATCCGGCGGAGCGCCGGGCGCACGAACACCTCGAACGTCACCAGCGACGAGACGGGAAAGCCGGGCAGGCCGAACGCCAGCCCGCCCCCACTGAGGGTCGCGAAGGTGAAGGGCTTGCCGGGCTTCAGCCGCACCCGTCCCAGGTGGACCTCGCCCAGCGACTCGAGCAGCGGCTTGACCAGGTCGTGGGTGCCCACCGAGACGCCACCGGACGTGACCAGCACGTCGTGGTCGCGAAAGGCGCCGGCGACCAGCTCCCGGAGCGGCTCCGGCTCGTCGGGGGCCACGCCCAGGAGGGTCACCTCGGCGCCAGCCTCGCCCAGCGCCGCCAGCAGCGCCCAGCGGTTGGAGTCGGTGATCTGGCCGGGACCGGGGGTCAGCCCGACCTCGACGAGCTCGTCTCCGGTGGACATCAGCGCGACGCGCGGCCGCCGGTGCACCCGCAGCCGGGGCAGGCCCAGCGACGCGGCGAGGCCCAGCTCGGCGGCGCCCAGCGGCTGGCCGCGCGGCACCACCAGCTCCCCGCTCCGCAGGTCGTCGCCCGGCCGGTGGAAGTTGCGCCCGGCCGGGAAGCCCGCGGGCACGAGCACCCAGTCGGGCCCCTGCTCGACGTCCTCCACCATCACCACGGTGTCGGCGCCGGCCGGGAGCACGCCGCCGGTCAGGATCCGAGCCGCGGCGCCGGGCGGCAGCTCGCCGGCGAAGGGCCTGCCCGCCGCCGACTCCCCCACCACGCGCAGGCGCCCGCCACCATCGGCCGAGCGGATCGCGTAGCCGTCGACCGCGCTGGCCGCGAACGCGGGGAGCTGGACGGCGGAGACCAGGTCCTCGGCCAGCACCCGGCCGGCGCATCCGGCCAGGTGGACCTCCTCGGCCGGAAGGACCGGCGTGCGGGAGAGGACGAGCTCAGCCGCCTCGGCGGCGTCGACGAGCGGGTAGGTCGAGGCTCGCATCAGGCGCTCAGCTTACCGGGGCGCCCGCTGGTCAGGCGTCGAGCCGGAACCTCGCGACCGCGTCCTCGTCCCACTCGAGGCCGGCGCCCGGCCGGTCCGGCACCACAGCGCTGCCGTCCGCCACCACCAGCGGCTCCCGCAGCACGGGAGCCGCCCAGTCCACGTACTCCAGCCAGTGCCGCGTCGGCGTCACCCGGAGCAGGTGCGCGCTGAACTCGGGGAACAGGTGGCTCGACATCTCGACGCCGAACGCCTCCGCCAGCCCGGCCGCCCGCAGCCAGCCCGACACGCCGCCGATGCGCTGGAGATCCGGCATGACGAGGTCCGACGAGCCCAGGCTCAACGCCTCCCGCATCTGGAACGGGCTCGAGAAGTTCTCGCCGATCTGGACGGGCGTGCGCAGCTCGCCCGCGACGCGAGCGCAGCCTGACAGGTCGTCCGCCCGGACCGGCTCCTCGATCCACTCCAGCCCCTCGCCGTCCAGCAGCCCGCCGCGCCGGATCGCATCGCGCACGGTCAGGTACTGGTTGAAGTCCGCCATCAGCAGGTCGTCCGTGCCGATCGCTCCGCGCACCGCCCGCGCGGTCGCCAGGTCGTCGGCCTCAGACGGCCGGCCGAGCCGCACCTTGACCGCCCCGAACCCGTCCGCCAGCAGTTCCACGGCCTCCGCCGCCACCTCGGCCGGCGCCATGATGCCCAGCCCGTTGCTGTTGTACGTGGGCACCGGGCCCGGGCGGCCTCCGAGCAGCGTGACCAGAGGCACGCCGCACGCCAGCGCCAGCGCGTCCCAGGCGGCCATGTCGATCCCGGACAGGGCCATGCCGGCCAGGTTGCTCGCACCCAGGAGGGTCAGCCGCGCCCGCAGCTTGCGCTCGATCTCGACCGGGACGAGCCCATCGCCGGCCACCATCTCGCCCAGCGACTCCACCAGGGCGCGCAGCGGCGCCAGGGTGAATCGCTGGATGCCGAACAGGTAGGCGCGTCCGGTCGGGCCGCCGTCGGTCAGCAGGTCGATCAACAGCAGCGGCGCGTCGGTCACGGCGCCCGTGCTGGTGCGAAGCGGCCGCCGCACCGGCACCAGCACCGGCCTCGCACGAAGCTCGCGGATGCGGAGCGGGAGGTCGGCGGGGCCGGTCACTCGTACCGGATGGCCTGCACCGGGTCCAGCTGCGACGCTCGCAGCGCCGGCAGCAGACCGCTGAGCGCGCTGACCCCGACGGCCACCAGGACCGCGGCGAGGGCGATCACCGGATTGAGCTCGAACAGCCGCAGACCGCCCTGCGAGCCCTGGCTCTGCGCCACGCGATCGATCAGCTCGTTGCCCACCTTGGCGAGGAGCGAGGACACGGCGACGCCCGCCATGCCGCCGGCCACGCCGATCAGGCCGGACTCGGCGACGAAGATCAGCGCCAGGTCCCGCGCCCGGCAGCCGAGCGCCTTGAAGACGCCGATCTCGCGCGTGCGCTCGAGCACCGCCGAGAACATCGTGTTGGCGATGCCCAGCGCGGCCACCGCCAGCGCGATGATGGCCAGGCCGGCGAGCGCCAGCTGCACGTAGTTCAACCGCTCGGCGAACGCCCGCAGCTGATCCTCGTTCGTGGTGGCCGAGTAGCCAGCCTGCTGCGACTCGTCGCGCACGGCGTTGACGTGGGCCAGCGAGTCCGCCACGAGCGTGATCCCCACGTATGGGTCGCGCGTCCAGTTGTTGGTGCTCCGCATCTCCAGGGTGAAGCGGTTTGCCGTGTCGTAGGGGAGCAGCGCCCAGGTGGGATCGCCACCGGGAGCCCCCGACGCAACCCCGACCACGGTCCACAGGCGCTGCACCGCCTTCGTGGCGGCCGGGCCGCCCGCCGCGGGGGGACCCGGATACAGCCCGGTGAAGCGCACCCTCTTGCCGAGCGCGTCCGCCGGGTTGGCCCACCCGAACTTGCGGGCCTGGTCCCCGGTGAGCACGATCTCGTCGGCGTCGTCGGCGGCCGGCAGGCGACCCGCCACCAGGATGTCGGACCGCGGCGAGCGAGCCTTCTGCGGCGGCAGTCCGACGACCGCGCCGAAGCCGGGGTTCTTGGCCCCATCAGGGCCCATCGTGCCGCCGACGATGGTCTGGCCCCAGCCGAGCTGCACGCTGCCCATGCCCTCCAGCGTGACGAGCGCCTCCGAGCCGAGCGGGCGCGGCTGGCCACCGGGCAGGGCGCCATGGATCTCGACCGCCTGCAGCTGCGTGTCCGCGGTCACGGTGTCGACGACCTGTCGCTGGAGGCCGGCCGCCAGCGACAGGATCATGCTCATCACGCCGATGCCGATCGCGACGCCCGCAGCGGTGATCGCCGTCCGCAGCGGGCGGCGGCCGGTGCTCTGCAGGCCGAGCTTGAACGCGTCGGTCCTCGAGAGCCGGCGCGGCGGGTCGAGCTGCTCCGGCGCCCGGCCGGTTCGCCGCGGCGACTGCCCGCCCGGCACGACCTTTCCGTCGCGAAGCCTGATGGCGCGATCGGCACGCCGCGCCACCTCGGGGTCGTGGGTGACCAGGATGACGGTGCAGCCGTTGCGGTTGAGCTCCTGGAGCAGGTCCAGCACCTCAGCCCCCCGCGAGGAGTCGAGATTGCCGGTCGGCTCGTCGGCCAGGATCAGGCCCGGCCGGTTCGCGAGCGACCTGGCCACCGCCACCCGCTGCTGCTCGCCGCCGGAGAGGCGGCCCGGGCGAAGCCGGACGCGATGGCCAAGACCCACCAGCTCCAGGAGCCGGCGGGCGCGCTGCTGCCGCTCCTCCTGCGGGACTCCCGCCAGGAGCATGGGCAGGGCCACGTTGTCCTCCGCCGTGAGGGAGGGGACCAGGTTGAACGTCTGGAAGATGATGCCGAGGCGCTGCAGCCGGTAGTCGTCCAGCTGGATGCGGCCGACCTGGTCCAGCGCGGCGCCGGCCGCATAGACCCGGCCGGTGCTGGGCCGGTCGAGGCCGCCGAGCAGCGCCAGCAGCGTCGACTTGCCGCCGCCGGACGGACCCGTGATGGCCACGAACTCGCCAGGCGCGACCTCGAACGACACGTGCTCGAGCGCCGTCACCTGTACGTCGCCCGACTTGAACACCCGACTGACGTCGTCCACGCGGAGCCCGAGCGGCTGACCGAGCAGGTCCCACGTCTCGCCCCGAATCGAGGCGGCGCTCCGGGCCGGCCGCACTTCCGGGACGACGAACTCGTCGTCGTCCGGCTCGGGAGCAGGCGGCGATGGCGGCATGACGGCCGGCCGGACGGGTGGCGGCGCAGGGACGCCGGCCGGCGGTCTCCTGGGCGCGCCGGTTGACGGAGGCGGCGGCACCGGCGGCGGAAACGAACGAGGAACACTCACCGGCGGACGCTGAGCCGCCGGGGGTGGCGGCATCGCCGGAGGCGGCCCGACCGGCGCCGATGAGCGGGGCGTCGGAGGCAGCCCGACCGGCTCCGACGGGCGGGTCACCGGCGGAACCGGCGGCAGGGGCGGTCGCGGGCCCGGCGCGCCAGCACCGCCCGCCGGCAACGGGCGGGACGGCGGCATCGGAGGAACCGGCGGTCGCAGCGTCGGCCTGGTGGATTCCGACACCCCACGCGGGGGCGGCCGGAGCGGCCCACCCGGCGGTGGGCCGGGCGGCGCGGGCGGACGCATGGTCGGCCGCGTCATCGAGGGGTCCGGTCCGCCGGCCGGCCCCGGCCGTGGCGGCGCCGCCGGGGGCCGGCCGGTGGACGGTGGCGGGCCGGGCGGCGCGGGGGGAGGCGGCGTCGACGGCCACCGCGGCGGCGGTGGTGGCAGCGGCGACTCCGGCCGCGGCGGGATCCGCGTGGTCGGTGCATCCGGCCCATCCGGCGCCGGGGGGCGCGAAGGCCCCGCGGCGGCCGGCGGTCCACTCGGGGGCCGCGAGCCAGGCGTCGACGGCGCCTCCGATCCGCGGCCCACCGGCGGGCGCGGGGCCGGCGGCCGGACCGGCGGCAGCCCCGATGCAGGGTTCGGCGGCGGTCCTGCGGCTCCCGGAGGCGGTGGGCTGCCCACCGGCGGCCGAGACGGCGGCGCGGGCGCCCCCGACGCTCGGGGCCCGGCCGGTGGTGGCGGCGGCGCCCCCGACGCCCGGGGCTCGGGTGCCGGTCCGGCGGCAGGCGGCCGAGGCGGTGACGGCGGGCGCGGGGCGACGGACGACGCGGGCGCGGCGCCCGGCGGCGACTGGCCGCCCGGCGCGGGACGCGGCGGCGACGGGGGTCGCGGCGGCACGGCTCCGCTCGCGCGCGGCGCCGTGGCAGGCGCCTGGGGGCTCGGCCGTGGCTCCGCCTGCGGCCTGCCCGGCGGTCGAGGCGAGGATGCCGGGGCCTGCGGGCTCGACGGCCGCCCTCCGGCCGGCGGCGAGGCCGGGGCCTGGGACGGCTGCGGCGGCACGGACGGGCGCGGAGACTGGGGCTGCGGCGGCAGCGCCTGCCTGGTCGGCGCCGTCGCCGGGCGGACCGGCCCGTTCGACGGCCTCGTCACGTCCGACTTCGCGGGCTCGACGGGCCTGCTGTTCTCGCCCGGCGTCACCTCGGGGGGCTTGGGCATACCCTGGCCGCCCTCGGGCTTTCGCCCGCCGGCAGCCCCGGTGTCGGCCGGGGACGGTTCCTGGGGCGATGCGTCCGGTGCGCTCAGTGTGACCTGACCTCGTTCAGCAGCCACTCGAGATACGTGGGCGAACCGCCGCTGATCGGCACCTCGAGGATCTCAGGATCGGAATGCGAGTGGAGCGCCCTGAGCTCGGCCTGCGCCTCGTCGGAGCGCTCGCTGGACGTCGTGATCAGCAACAAGGCCTCGTGCTCCCGTTGCAGCTTGCCCTCCCAACGGTGAAACGAATGGATGACCGGCATCACCGACCCGGCGGCGGCCAGTCGCTTCTCGACGAGCTGCTCGCCGATCCGCTCCGCCTCCGCCCGCTCCGACACCCTGGCGATCAGGAGCACCGCTCCGGTCTCCCTATCGCTCACGCCACCGCCCGGGGTCGATCCAGCCACGCGATGACCCCGGCCAGCACCGCACCGCCCAGGAGCAGGCCGCCAACCACGTCCGATTGCCAGTGGACACCAAGATAAACACGATCGAGAGTCATCAATCCAATCACAGCGGCAGCCGCCGGTACCGCCACCACCCGCGCCCATCCGGGCGTCGCCAGGCGACGGACGACGAATGCGCCTAAACCATAGATCAAGACGGTACGCATCATGTGGCCGCTCGGGTAGCTCCCACTAGAAGTGAGCGTTCCGGCGTGGAACATCGTTACGACGCTCGGCCCATCTGGATGGGCGAACATGAGCGGCGCCGGGTGCCGCAGCACCAGCTTATACACGATCTCCAGCACCTCGACGAGCGGCAGGGCGATCAGCGCGGCCGCCTCGGCACGGAAGCCCCGCCGCAGCAGGAGCACGAGGAGGCCGGCGGCGACGAGGACCGTGGCCTCGATCCCGCCGAGCACGGCGATCGCCTGGGCCAACGGCTGCAGCGCCGGAACCCACGCCCGCGCCAGGGCACGCGCCACCGCGAGGTCGAGCGGGCCGGTCACGCCGGCGGCCACCGCCTGCGTGTACACCGCGAAGGCGGCGCCCAGCAGGGCCAGGACGATGAGCGGGCGAGCGATGGCGGGGCTCAGCGCTGACACCGGCGGCAGTACACGGTGGTCCTGCCGGCCAGGCGGATGACCGCCAGCGGCCGGCCGCAGCGCAGGCACGGCTCCCCGCCCCGGCCATAGACCTGGAGCAGCTCCTGCTCGCCGCCCATCTCGCCCCACGCGTCGCGGTAGGAGTCCACCGAGCTGCCGCGATTGGCGATCGCCTCCCGCAGCAGGTCCGCCAGCGCGTCGTGCAGCCGGCCGACGGCACGCCGGCTGAGGCTGCCGGCCGGCCGGTCAGGCCTGACCCGGGCGCGGAAGCACGACTCGTCCGCGTAGATGTTGCCGACCCCCGCCACCACCATCTGGTCGAGCAGCAGCGTCTTGAGCGGCGCCCGGCGGACGTGGAGCCTGCGGTACAGGTCGGCCCCGGTGAAGGCCGGATCGATCGGCTCGGGCCCCAGGCGCGGCAGCTTGCGCGCCGCCACCAGCTCCGACTCCGCTCCGAGCAGCAGGCGTCCGAAGCGACGGGCGTCTCGATAGCGCAGCTGGCGTCCGTCGTCGAGGGTCATGACGGCGTGGAGGTGGTCCGGCTCCGGCGTTTCGGGAACGACGCAGCGCCACTGACCGGTCATGCCCAGGTGGACCACCAGCAGGGTGGGGTCGGGCCCGGCGTCCACCTGGTGGAGGAGGTACTTGCCACGGCGGGTGACCGCCTCGATCCGGCGGCCGGTCAGCTCGGCGGCGAAGCGCTCCGGCTCCGGGTGGCGGACGATCGTCGGAAACCGAATGTCGCAGCCGATGACGGTCCGCCCCACCAGGTGCGGGCGGAGGTCCGCCGCGACGGTCTCGACCTCGGGCAGCTCGGGCATCTAACGGGGAGAGCCGTCACGTGCGGCCGGTCTTGGGGCCTGCTTCGCTGATTGGATATCGAACGCCATGGGGCTCTGGATTTTCCGTCAGGCCACGACGGACGTCAGCTTCCGCATGTCGGCCCAGTTGGGGCCGGCCTTGGCCTCGACCTCCAGCCCGGTGGCCAGCTCGTAGGCGCCCGTCATCAGGCGCGGCACCATCTCGGCGAAGGCGTCCACCTCCGACTCCGGCACCTCGAAGACCAGCTCGTCGTGGACCTGCAGCAGCATCCGCCCGGCCAGCGTCCCAGGCCCCATCTCCCGGTGCAGCCGGACCATCGCGATCTTGATGATGTCGGCCGCCAGCGACTGGATCGGGAAGTTGATCGCCATCCGCTCGGCGGCCTGGCGCAGCGAGTAGTTGGGCGAACGCAGATCGGGGATGGCCCGGCGCCGCCCGGTGGCGCTGACCACCACACCCTCCTCGCGAGCCTTCACGCGCAGGTCGTCCAGCCACTCCTTCAGCCGGCCGTACGTGCTCCAGTACTCCTTCAGGAA
>DASYBH010000397.1:0-3323 GCA_036500885.1 Candidatus Dormiibacterota bacterium | reverse complement strand
CCCTTCGATGCTGCCGTGCCCCGCATCGACGGCCGGCCCGAACCCGCCTGTGCGGCCTACCGGCGCTCGGCCGCCGGCCCCATCGCCGCCGCGCTGCGCACCGAGCGCCTCAGGGCGGCCGGCGCGCTGGCCGAGCTCCGCGTCCACTGGCTCGACGGCGAGGACCCGGCGCTGTTCGCCAACCTCAACACGCCCGACGACTACCGCCGCTTTCTCGCGGGCCTCGCGCCCGCCGGCGCGGGTCCCGGCGCCGGGTGAGTACGCCCCAGTACTGTACGAGGGGCCGGCGTCTGATGCGCCGCGCCGCGACGGGGCATAATCCACGTCCAAGGCCATCCCAACGCCTGAAATGTGAGGGCTCGATTTTGAAGATTGTCGTAACCGTCAAACAGGTGCCGGACCCGAACGCTCCCCAGGGCCTCGATCCCGATAACACGATCGCCCGCGACCGAGAGGTGGTGCTGGACCCAGGCGACGAGTGCGGCATCGAGATCGGGCTCCAGCTCAGAGAGGCGCACGGGGGCGAGGTCGTCCTGGTGTCGATGGGCCCGGAGAAGGCGCGGGACGCGATCCGCAAGGGCCTCTCGATGGGCGCCGACCGCGGCATCCTCATCACCGACGGCGCGCTCGCCGGCGCTGACGCGTTCCTGACCGCGCGAACGCTCGCCGCGGCCATCGGGCCGGAGTCGCCGGACCTGGTCATCTCCGCGACGGAGTCGTACGACGGCTCGACGGGCATGGTCCCGCCGATGCTCGCCGAGCTGCTGAGCCTGCCGCAGCTCACCTTCGCCAAGCACGTGGAGGTGTCGAGCGGACGCGTCACCGTGCATCGACAGACCGAGGCCGGCTACCAGGTCGTCGAGGCGGAGACGCCGGCGCTGATCACCGTCACCGCCGGCATCGCGGAGCCGCGCTACGCCTCGCTCAAGGGCATCATGGCCGCCCGGTCCAAGGAGGTCAGGGTTGTGACCGCCGGCGACCTGGGCGTCGATCGCGGCGAGCCGGCCGAGGTCGTCCAGGGCATCGCCGACGCGGAGACGCGCCAGGCGGGCGAGGTGGTGGAGGACGACGGCTCGATCGGCGTCGAGAGGATCATCACCGTTCTCCAGGCCGCGAAGGTTCTGTAGGAGGCTGCTGGAACATGGCGAAGATCTGGGTCTACGCGGAGCAGAGCCAGGGCCGGCCGGCGGCCACCACGCTCGAGCTGCTCACCCGGGCGCGTGAGCTGGGCGACGTCGAGGCGATCGCGCTCGGCCCCGGCGCGGCCGCGGCGGCGCCGGTGCTGGGCAAGCACGGAGCGAAGCGGGTCCACGTCAACGAGGAGGCGGCCTTCGCCGAGTACCTCGCCGAGCCGGCCACCGACTGCCTCGCGGCGCTGGTCGGCGCTGGCGCGCCCGATCTCATCCTCTTCGGCTTCAGCCCCGACTCCCGCGAGGTCGCCGGCCGCCTGGCCGCAAGGCTCGGCACCGGGCTGATCGCGAACGCGATGGATGTGGACGTCGACGGGAGCTGCTTCGTGGCGAAGGTGCCCTACTTCGGCGGCGCCAAGGTGGCCACCTACCGCGCCAACACCAGCCCCGCGGTCGTGCTGATCCGGCCCAAGTCGTTCGAGGTCAGCGAGAGCGGCGGCCAGGCCGAGGTGGTCGAGGTGGCGGCAGCGATCGGCGGTGGCTCCCGGCGCGCCCGCATCGTCGAGACGAAGACGGAGGCTGCCGACAAGGTCAAGCTGGAGGACGCCCAGGTCGTCGTGTCCGGCGGTCGCGGCCTCGGCGGCCCCGAGAACTTCCACTACGTGGAGGAGCTGGCGGACGCGCTCGGCGGAGCGGCCGGCGCCAGCCGCGCGATAGTGGACGCCGGCTGGGTCCCGTACGCCATGCAGGTCGGTCAGACTGGAAAGACCGTGCGGCCCGGTGTGTACATCGCGGCCGGCATCTCCGGCGCCATGCAGCACACCGTCGGCATGAAGGGCGCGAAGGTGATCGTCGCGATCAACAAGGACCCGGAGGCCCCTATCCTGAAGATGGCCGACCTCGGCGTGGTCGGCGACGCGCTGAAGATCCTGCCGAAGCTCACAGAGGCGGTCAGGGCGAAGAAAGGGGGATAGCATCCAGCGGCAGCAGGCGGAGGAGCTGCTCGCCGAGCGGGCGAGGCTGCGCGAGGCGAAGCAGTTCGCAGCGGCCGACGCCATCCGGGACCGCCTGCGGGAGGCGGGATGGGAGGTCGTGGACAGTCGCGAGGGCAGTGACCTCCGCGAGGTGGAGCCGCCGCCCCCGGCAAGGGCCGTCTCCCTCGTGACGCTCGTGCACGGCTGGCCGGACGACGCCGAGCGCTGGCTCGACGGCGTGCTGACGCACACCGCCGGGCACGACTTCGAGGCGCTGCTCGCCGACAACTCGGGCGATCGCGACGTCGCCGGACGGCTCGAGGCCCGCCGGGGCGAGCGGGTCCGCGTCCTGACGCTCGACCCGCCGGACGGGTGGGCGCAGGCCGCCAACCGGGCGCTGGAGGCCGCGGCCGGTGAGACGATCGTGCTCTTCGACCCGGGCGTCGAGCTGCACGGCGACGTCGCCGGCCCGCTGCTCCATGCCCTGGAGGCGCCGGACGTCGTGGTCGCCGGCGCCTTCGGAGTGTGCTCCGAGGGCCGCGTCGGCCACTTCCACTCCAACCCCGGTCCCGACGTGGATGCGCTGGAGGGCTACGTGCTGGGCTTCCGGCGGCAGCAGGCGCTCGACGTGGGCGGCTTCGACCGCAAGTTCCGCTTCTATCGGCTCGCCGACTTCGAGCTCTGCTTCAGGCTGCGTGACCGGCTGAGGGGTCGCGCCGTGGTGGTCGCCGACCTGCCCGTGGAGCGCCACGAGCACCGTCTGTGGGAAGCGCTGGAGGAGGAGGAGCGTGAGCGCCGGTCGCGGCGCAACTACTACCGCTTCATGGACCTCTGGGGCAAGCGGGCGGACCTCATGACCCTGGGCTCCGCCTAGCCAGGGCTCCTTGGATGAGTGCGCGCAGTGCCCTGGCGAACGGCGGTCAACGTGAAGGAATAGGGGACCTGGGGATCGGCTAGCGCTGAGGCTGACCTTCGTGCCTCAGACCGTTCGGAGTCATTCGTCCAGCCCTTGGGGTTCTCGCACTTTACAATTCCTCCACCCGGACGGGGTCCGCAGCTCAACGGACGCCGGCGGGCGTGAGGAGGGGCTGGTGAGGCGTCCGGTTGGCAGCTCCCCGGTGGGGGCGGCGGGGATCATCATCGCGGGACTGCTGCAGATCGCGTCAGCGCTGTTCCTGCTGTACGCGGCGGTCGCGTTCTGGCCGCCGGAGGTGACGGT
>DASYBH010000396.1:0-2715 GCA_036500885.1 Candidatus Dormiibacterota bacterium | reverse complement strand
CCGGCCCCACCGCCGTTGCCGCCGTTGCCGCCGCCGTTGCCCTGCGCGCTCGTCGTGGCGGCCGCGGCGTTCGAGGGCGGGGGATGACCCTGGCCGTACTTGGCGCCGACGTAGAAGCCGCCCAGGATGCCGATTGCCACGATCAGGCCGGCGGTCAGCTGGTTCATCACTCGTACCTCAGGGCTTCGATGGGGTTGAGGGCGGCGGCCCGGTTCGCGGGATAGATGCCGAAGAAGAGCCCGATGCCGACCGACACGCCGAAGGCGAGCAGCACCGACGGAATCGAGACCACCGGCGGCGGGAACGAG
Source organism: Candidatus Dormiibacterota bacterium (assembly GCA_036500885.1). Taxonomy (GTDB): domain Bacteria; phylum Chloroflexota; class Dormibacteria; order Dormibacterales; family Dormibacteraceae; genus CF-161. The sequence continues at coordinate 2,407 of DASYBH010000396.1, read as the reverse complement.
GTGGAGATCCGCGCCGCGATGCTCGCCAGGTAGACCGACAGGCCGGCGCCGACCGCGATGCCCAGGATGCCGCCGAAGCCGGACAGGAACATCGACTCGATCAGGAACTGGAGCAGGATGTCGCTGCGACGCGCGCCGATGGCCTTGCGGATGCCGATCTCCCGCGTCCGCTCGGTGACGGTCACCAGCATGATGTTCATGATCCCGATGCCGCCGACGACCAGCGAGATGGCGGCGATCGCACCCAGCACGAGCGTCAGGATGCCCGTGATCTGGCTGAACGTGTTGAGGATGTCCTGCTGCGACTGGCTGCTGAAGTCGGCCTGAGTGGGATCGCCGATGTTGTGGCGGTTCAGCAGGACCTGGGTCGCCTCGTCCTGGGCCGCCTTGACGGTGTCGGAGCCGGTCGCCTCGATCACGATCTGGCTGATGTTCTTGCCCCGTCCGCCCGACAGGTAGGCCCACGCGGTGCTGATCGGGATCACCGCGACGTTGTCCTGGTTGCCCAGGCCGCCGGCGCCCTTCGAAGCGAAGGTGCCGACCACGCGGAAGGACTGCCGCTGGATCTTGATGGTCGTGCCCACGGCGGCGTTGGGATCGCCGCCGAAGAGGTTGTCGACGACCGTCTGGCCGACCACCACCACCTTGGCGGCGCTGCGCACGTCGCTGTCCGTGAACATGGCTCCGGCGGAGAAGCCGTAGTTCCGCACGGTCGGGAAGTCCTGCGTCGTCCCGCTGGTCTGGGCGAACCAGTTCTGGTTCTGGTAGACCATGATGCCGTTCGCCTGCGAGATGGGGATCGCGGTGACGATGTCGGGCGCCTGCGACTTGTCGTTGAGCGCGTCCACGTCGGCCTGCGTCAGCGTCTGGCCGGTGCCGAAGCCCTGGGACACGCCGCCCACCCGCTGGTTGGACGGAGAGATGTAGACGATGTTGGAGCCGAGGCTCTGGATCTGCTGCTGGATCTGGACCGACGTGCCGTTGCCGACCGCGACGAGCAGGATCACCGCCGACACGCCGATCGTGATGCCGAGCATCGTCAGCGCGGACCGCAGCCGGTTGGCGCTGATTCCCGAGATGGCGAGCGCCAGCGCCTCGACCAGCTTCATGCGCTGACCTCCACCCGCCGGTCCTGGACGAAGTCCTCGATGATCAGGCCATCCTTCAAGCGCACGACCCGCTTCGCGAAGGCCGCGATGTCGTTCTCGTGCGTGATGAGGACGATGGTGCGGCCGTCGTCGTTGAGCTCGACGAGGAGCCTCATGATCTCGACGCTGGACTCGCTGTCCAGGTTGCCGGTCGGCTCGTCCGCCAGCAGGATGGCGGGCTCGGTCACGAGCGCACGGGCGATCGCCACACGCTGCTGCTGGCCGCCCGAGAGCTCGCTCGGCTGGTGTCTGGCGCGCTCGGCCAGGCCGACGGCGTCGAGCGCGGCCAGGGCGCGCTGGCGGCGGCGGGCGCTCATCCCCGCGTAGATCAGCGGCATCTCCACGTTGTGCAGCGCGCTCGACCGCGGGATCAGGTTGAACGACTGGAAGACGAAGCCGATCTTCAGGTTGCGGACCGCCGCGAGCTGGTTGTCGTTCAGCTTCCTGACGTCGACACCGTCCAGCAGGTAGTGACCCGAGGTGGGCAGGTCGAGGCAGCCGATGATGTTCATCAGCGTGCTCTTGCCGGAGCCGGAGGCGCCCATGATCGCCACGAAGTCACCCCGCTCCACGTGGAGCGACACGCCGCGCAGCGCGTGCACCTGCACGTTGCCCATCCGGTAGGTCTTCGTGATCTCGTGGAGCCCGATCGTCGGGTACGGGTCGGCGGATCGCTGGCCGTTCGTCATCCGCCACCACCGATCCGGACGCCGCCTCCGCCACCTCCGCCGATGCCGCCGGCGCCGCGACCCGCGCCTGCGCCCGCGGCGGCGGCGCCCGTGCGCAGCTGCGGTCGCACGATCCTGTCGCCCTGGTTGAGGCCGGACGTGATCTCGGTCGTGGTGTCACCGACCGCGCCGGTCCGGACGGCCTGGCGCGTCTGCGTCCTCCCGTCCCTGCCCAGCAGGGTCACGAAGGAGAGCCCGCCCAGGCGGGTGATGACCGAGTTGGGCACCGTCAGGACGTTCTGGGCCTGCTGCACGATCACGTTGGCGTTGGCCGTCATGCCGGTCTTCAGCCGCTGGTCCAGGTTGTCGAGAACCAGCGTCGCGTAGTAGTTCGTCACGTTCGAGACCACCGTGCCGTTCTGAGCCACCGCGAGCACGTGCGCCGGCAGGGTCAGCCCGGTGATCGCGTCGAAGGTGACCGTCGCCTGCTGGTTGGGCTGCACGCGGGAGGCGTCCGCCTCCGCGAACGGCGCGATCACCTCGAGCGCGGACACGTTGCTGAGCACCATGAAGCCGCCGCCGCCACCGGTG
>DASYBH010000395.1:0-12629 GCA_036500885.1 Candidatus Dormiibacterota bacterium | reverse complement strand
TCATCGACGGCACCGTGCTCCTGGCGATGATGGCGCTGCGTCCGCTGCTCCACCGCCTTCGGCAACCGGCGCAGGACGCGGCGACCGAAGCCGCGTAGACGAATGATTCCGAATTGGTCTGAACCTACACACCGCCGGGCTCGACGGGCCTCAATTGGCCCCTCCCCCCTCGCGGGCCCCTCGCGGGGGAGGTGGCCGCCCCAGCGGCCGGAGGGGGGTCGCTTCGTCAGATCCGGGCACGCTCATCGCCGAGACCGATCTGAGCGCCCCCCTCCGGGTCGTGGCCGACCCACCTCCCCCGCCAGGGGGGAGGGGCCCATTGAGGTCCGTCGAGCCCGGCCGTCTGTTCCTTCAGACCAATTCGGAATCATTAGACGCTAGCGGCGGAAGCAGTTCGGCCGTCGCTTTCGTAACCACGGGCTGGCCGTCCTGGTTGAGGGCCGTGAGCTGCACCCGGCCCTCCCGCTCCTCTCCCCGGAACGTCACCGTGTCGCCGGGCCGGACCATGCCGGCGAAGCGACAGCTCAGCCGGCGGAGGCGGCCGGGGTCCCCGGCCACCCTGGCCAGGAGGCCCATCTGGAGCATGCCGTGCGCGATCACCCCCGGCAGGCCGACGGACCGGGCGAACTCGGCGTCCAGATGGATGGGATTGTGGTCGCCCGACGCCTCGGCGTAGGCGGCGATCTGCTCCTCGGTGAACGTGATCACCAGTTCCTCACCTCCCCCCCTCACCTGCCGGGGGGTCAAGGGGGGCAGGTCGTCTTCAGCTCCCCCCCTCATCCGCCGGGGGGTCAGGGGGGGCAAGTCGTCTTCCTTCACGAGCCGCGCACCACGAACAGCGCTCGCGAGCGGCAGACCGGCTGGCCGGCCGCCGTCACGTCGGTCTCGAAGGTGATGAAGCGCATCCCGCGGCGCTCGACGTCCGCGGCGACGCGGCCCCGCGAGGTCACGACCTCACCCACCAGGGGGTGGCGCTCCCACTCGAATTCCTGCTCGGCGTGCAGCAGGTTCGCGAAGTCCACCGCGGCGTCGGGATCCTCGAACAGCTGGACGGCCGTGCGGCCGAGCGCGTAGACGGCCGCGTACGTCGGCGGTACGCCGTCCGCTGGATCGGCGCCGACCGACCGCGCGAACGCCGCCACGTGGGCGGCCTCGATCGTGAAATCGACGGGCGGATACGCCCGTCCCGTTACGGCGCCTACGGGAATCGCCCCCCGAAGCCCATCTCGAGCTCCAGGTCGCGGCGCTTCCGCTCGGCCGCATCGAGGTCCTTGAAGAAGATGAAGTAGCCGCGGCCGTGGACGTAGTAGCCCCCGCCCTGGTCGCGCGTGACCTTCACGTTCGGCAGCTCGATGTCGTAGACCTGGCCCGAAGCCGAGACCTTCAGCAGCGTCATGTCCTTCACGAGGCTAACCGAACCCGACCCCTGACTCGCCGCAGAAGCAGCGGCCGCAGCTCCTCCCAGGCCGCCAGCACACCCGGCCGGCTGCCCACGGCGACCTCACGCGGCGCATAGGCGGCGATGGCGAACCGCTCGGCCAGCTCACGCGCCGGCCTGGCCGCCTCCGGGATCTCGCGCGCCAGCCGGGCCCCGAACTCGAGCGGGGTCTCGCCGGCCTCGGTGCGCACGCCGGCCAGGCCGGAGAGCAGGAACACCCGCTTCCACACGCCGCTGACCGTGCGTGGACGCAGGTAGCGCGAGGCCGCCAGCCAGGCTGCCGCCAGCACCAGCAGCAGGCCCAGCACCACGACCGGGAAGCCGCCGGGGACCGGGGAACGGCTCAGCCCGCCGCCGCCCAGGCCCGCGTCCCCGCCCAGCAGGTCGCCCTTGTCGGGCCGGGGATTGACCTCACCCGTGCCGGCGCCGGTCGTGTCGCCCGCGTTGCAGACCTCGCTGTCCACCGCGCAGACGGCGGCCGTCGTTCCCCGCGGTATCGGGAAGTACGTCCCATCGGGGGTGGGTTCGAAGGGGATCCAGCCGTAGCCGGGGAAGTACGCCTCGACCCAGGTGTGGGCGTCGGACTCCTTGACCACATAGCGGCCCAGCTTCTCGTCGTACGAGCCGGCGCCATAGCCGTTGACCAGGCGGGTCGGGATGCCGAGCGAGCGCAGCAGGTCGCCCATCGACGACGCGAAGTACTCGCAGTAGCCCTCTCTTGACGTGAAGAGGAAGTACTCGAGCGGGTCGACCCCGGCCGGCGGCTCCGTTGGCGTCAGCGTGTACTGGAAGTTGGAGCGCAGGTACGCCTCGATCGCCGTCGCCTGGTCGTACGGCTTGTCCCTGCCGGCGGTGATCCGGCGGGCGAGGTCCTGGATGCGCTGGAGCGTGGCCCTGGAGCGGTACCCGAAGCTCGTGGTCGGCGAAGGGACGGCGCCGTCCGCGCCCTGGCGGTAGGCGCCGGCGAAGTTGCGGTACGCGTCCAGCCACACCGGGTAGTCGGTGCCGGCCGTGCGGAGCTGGTCCTCGGTGGCGGTCGAGTACTGGACCGACACCTTGTAGCTGCCCGCTCCGCCGTTCCGCCCCACCGAGAGGCGATCGAGCGTGTCCAGCCGGTCCGCAGGGACGACGCTCGGCGGGGGCTGGCCGCCACGGTAGTTGTGGGCCACGGCGCCGCGGTCCGCTTTGAGCAGCGTGCCCGGATAGAAGAGCACGTCCGGCGCGCGGTCCGGCGGCTTGAGCATCTGCAGCTTGAACGTGCCCCCGGCCATCTGCTGGTAGGTCTCCGCGTACGGGGCGGCCGTGTCCTTCTCCACGGGCAGGTTGATCGCCCCGACCTCGCTGTACCGCCACGAGGGACCACCCGTGCCAGTGCTGGTCGAATCCAGGTTGAAGCCCCGGAAGTAGCGCGGGCCGCCGTACGAGCCGTCGATCGTGTAGGTGAAGACCACGCCGCTGGTCTTCTGGATCGGGCCCGCCAGCCGGGCCAGGGAGGCGAAGCCGGTCGAGGTGCCCCCCGTGGCGCCGCTCCCGAACGCGACCGGGTGGTTGAGGCGCTGCTGCAGCTCGGCCCAGCCGCGGAAGCTGCCATTCTCGATGTCGACCGTCCGGTCCGCGCTGGAGAGCGGCGGCAGGATCAGGCCGATCGCGATGACGGCCGCCATGACCACGACGCCGCTCTCCCAGAAGTCCCAGTGCGCGTCCCCGCTGAGCCTGACCCGGCGCCTCCTGGCGCTGTCGATCTGCCGGACGTAGCTGGTCCACAGGAGCACGCCGAGGGTGAGCGCGAGAAACGCCACCACGTAGCCGTTCTGGTCGGCCGGGAAGTTGAGGACGGTGGTGGCGAAGGCGGCGGCGCCTGGCACCAGGCCCAGCAGCGGCTGCCGCCAGCGCAGCGAGCACCAGCACAGCCAGCCGCCGACCACCCAGAAGAGCAGGCACAGCAGGTAGGCGTAGAACGAGGTGTCGTTGGCCGCCTCGCCGCTGACGATCCGGCCCGCCCAGACGCCGACGAGCGCCAGCGGGTCGCCGGGGTCGTCGGGATGGCTCCTGACCAGGGTGCCGTGGGCGGAGACGTATGCGGCCACCGGTCCGAGCAGCAGCCCGATCCCGAGCGCGACCGACCCCGGAAGGCGGCGGATCAGCGCCAGGATGCCCATCACCAGCGCGGCAACGAGCGCGAGGAGCGTCAGGCCGTTGGCGCCGGGCACCCACTGCGCGGCGACGGTCGAGTTGCCCAGGCAGATGACCAGGAGCAGGACCAGCGCCACCAGCGGCAGGGTGCCGTCTGGCAGCTTGAACCGCGCGGGGATGGGCCTAGCCCAGGCGGACAGCATCTCTGGTCCTCAGGAGCCTGGCGAAGTCGTCCCCCTTTCTGACCACGTACAGGTCGACGTCCGAGCCGAGGTCGAAGCTGAGATTGGGCTCGGGCGCGCCGAAGCTCGAAGCGTCGATGTAGAAGGCGAGCAGCGAGGTGCCCCTGCCGCGCACGGCCTGCATGGTCCTGACCCAGGCCGGGTCGGGGCTCGGGGTGATGACGGCGATCGCCCGGCGTGGCAGGCGGCGGATGCGATCCCAGGCCATCGCCCGCGCCAGCGCCTGCGGCCCGTCGGCCCTCGCCACCGCGAGGTAATCCAGGATCAGCCGGTCCTGCCGAACCGCTCGGTGCGGCTCCAGGAGCGTGCCCCTGGCATCGTTGGCGATCAGGCCGACCTTTCGGCCACGGGTGTGGATCTGCATCGCGACCGATGCCGCCAGGCTGACCGCGTACTCGACCGAGGACTGCTCGCCATCGCCGTGGTGCACGCCGCGGTCGAGGTCGAGGACGATCCAGAGGTCGGCGGTCAGCGGCTGCTCGAACGTCTTGCTCATGAGCTGCTGGTGCTTCTGCGACAGCGCCCAGTGGATGCGGCCGAACGAGTCGCTCGGGACGTACTCGCGCACGCCGCCCGTCTCGGGCGGGTAGTCAGCCCAGTTGCCGAACCGCTGGGCGGTGCCCGCATGCTGGGTGGCGGGCATCAGGAGCTCCGGCAGCGTGCGGACTCGCGGGTAGACCAGCACCTGGTTCCTCTGGTTGAGCCGGACCTGCTCGCTGAAGAGGCCGAAGGGCTCGCTGACCCTGACCAGCGTGGGGCCGAAGGTCACCCAGCCGCGCTGGCGGTACACCCCACGGGCGGTCCACGTCACCGGCGCCCGGCCGAGCGACACCACGCGCCCGGGCTGGTAGTCGGACAGCCGGCTCAGATCCATCACCTCGACCCATGGCGCCGGGGCGCGGCCCTGCTTGCTCACGGTGAACGTCTCCTCGAACGACTCGCCGACGGTCGGCGTGCCGGCGTCCAGGGTGCGCTGGATGCGGACGCCCCTGGCGGCCAGCCGTGGCCACAGCCAGGCCAGCCCGAACAGGAGCAGCAGCGCGTACGCCAGGACGTACGCGGGCTTGATCGCGGTGAGGTACGCGAGGATGAAGAGGAGACCGAGGCTCAGGCCGAGGAGGGCCCTGCTCATGGCTCCCGCCGGGCACCCCTACGCGTCATAGCTCATCTGGGGCACGTGCTCCCTCTCCATGAGCTGGTGAAGGATGCGGCCGGTGCTGGCGCCCTGCATCTCGGCGTTCGGCCGCAGGATCAGCCGGTGGCCGAGCACCGGCTCGACCAGCACCTTGACGTCATCCGGGAGCACGTACTCGCGCCCCAGCACCGCCGCCCTCGCCTGCGCGGCGTGGAAGAGGTTCAGCGTCCCCCGCGTGCTGGCGCCGAGCGCGATCTCGGGATGGGTGCGCGTCTTCTCGACCAGCCGGGCGATGTACTCCTTGAGCTCCTCCCTGACGAAGACGTCGCGGACGACCCGCTGCGCATCGCGCAGCTCGGAGGGCGAGACCACCGGCTGGAGCTCTTCGAACGGCGATTCGACCTTCTGCTGACCCAGGAGCTTGGCCTCCTCACGTGCCGTGAGGTAGCCCAGCCGCACCTTCATGAAGAAGCGGTCGAGCTGGGCCTCGGGCAGCGGGAAGGTGCCCGAGTATTCGACCGGGTTCTGCGTGGCCATCACCATGAAGGGCTTGGGCAGGTCGTGGGTCTCGCCATCGATGGTGACCTGATGCTCCTCCATGGCCTCCAGCAGCGCCGACTGCGTCTTCGGAGTGGCCCGGTTGATCTCGTCGGCGAGGAGGATCTGGGCGAAGACCGGCCCGGGCCGGAACTCGAAGTCCCCCTCCTTCTGGTTGAAGGACCTGACCCCGGTCACGTCCGACGGCAGCAGGTCCGGCGTGAACTGGATACGCCGGAACGAGCAATCGAGCGAGCGGGCGAGCGCCTTCGCCAGCATGGTCTTGCCGACGCCGGGCACGTCCTCGATGAGGAGGTGCCCCTCGCAGAGCAGGGTGATCAGGCACAGCCGGACCTCCTCCTCCTTGTGGACGATCGCCCTGGCGACATTGGCCAGCGCCGGGTCCGCGACCCGGCGGACGAGTTCGAGTGAGGCTCCCTCTGCCGCGCGACTCATTCCGTCCTCCACTCCTCCCTGCGGATTATATGGACGCCAGTGTGGCGGATTGCGTAACGAACATGCCGGGCCGGTCCGTTTGACATTCTCTTGAGGAATTTGCTAGGGTTGCCCACGTCAATTTTTCGCCTGTGGGAGGGTGAATCTGACATGGGGGGTAGACAAACGTGACGGTATTTCATCGCTACTTTGTGCACGGCGTGGTGCTGATCGTGGCGATTGGTCTTTCGGGTTACGCGTCGATAGCGAAGGGCTTGCCCCAGGCGGCGAGCCTTCGCCTGGGTGTTGTCAACGGGCCGGGCTCGGTGTTCGGCGAGGGCGGCACGGCGGGGGGCGTCGCGCTGGGTCGAACGGGCACGATCGTCAAGCCGGTCGCCATGCCGGCCAGCGCCCCGGTGCAGCACACGCCCACGAAATACGTCGTGCGGCAGGGCGAGGACGTCTACGCGATCGCCAAGAAGTTCAACATCAGCGCCGACCAGCTCCGCTGGTCGAATCCGGACCGGCTGACCAGGACCGACCTCGTCAAGGTGGGCGATACGCTCCTGGTGCCGCCCGTCCAGGGCGTCGTGGTCACCGTGAAGCCGAGCGACAACCCGCAGTCCATCGCGGGGGCCTACAAGGTCGACGCCCAGTCGATCGTCGACTTCAACTATCTCCGCGATCCGGAGCACCTGACCGCGGGCGACGTGCTGGTCGTCCCGAACGGCCGCGGGCCCATGCTGTTCCCCCGGCGCGCCTCGGAGAGCCCACCTCAGCTCGGCCCGTACGCCAACGGCAAGTTCACCTACGGCCAATGCACGTGGTACGTCGCCAGCCGGCGGTATGTTCCCTGGACCGGCGACGCCTGGATGTGGTGGGCCAATGCCCGGGCGATGGGCTACCCCGAGGGCCAGGTGCCCGAGCCCGGCGCGATCATGGTGACCTGGGAGAGCCTGATCTACGGTCACGTCGCGTACGTCGAGCAGGTGAACGCCGATGGGTCGTTCGTGATCTCCGAGATGAACTTCAGGGCCTGGGACGTGATCGATACCCGGACGCTGCGCGTCAGGGACGTCCCGCTGATCGGCTTCATCTACTAGGAGCCTGGGCCAAGGAGCCTGCTCTCCGCGAAGCTGAAATAGGACCGGCGGGTCCCCACCAGGTGGTCCAGGCCCTGGATGCCCCGCAGGGCGCCCGCCCGGGACATCAGCTCGGTGAACGCACGGTCCTCCGGGCTCGGAGCGGGATCTCCGGACGGATGGTTGTGGGCCAGCACGATCGCGGCCGCGCGCCGCTCGATGGCGGGCGCGAAGACCTCGCGAGCGCTCACCGACACGTGCATGAGGGCGCCGCCGGCCACCGGGCAGAACCCGCCCAGCAGCCCGAGCCGGGCGTCCAGCGGCAGGACCCCCAGCACCTCGACCGGCGCGGTGCGCAGGACCGCGAGGTGCGGCAGGAAGTGCCGCGGGCGCTCGTGCGCCGGCGCCGGTCCGGCCGCCGGCTGGAAGCGCCGAGCCAGCTCCGCGGCGGCCAGCAGACGCCGGCTCGCGGTCGGTCCGAGCCCCAGGTGCGCGAGCTGCCCGGCGCCGGAGTCCAGCAGCGCCACGACCGGCACGTGCTCGACCCGGCGCGCGGCCGCCTGCCCGAGGAGATGCGCGACGAGCAGGCGGTCGTCCACCGCGTCGAGCTGAAGAGGAGCATCACCAGGGAGCCGTGCTGCTGGCATGGGGGCCAGCGTACTGGCGCCCGCTGAGCGGCACAACGCCAGTCGTTAAGGCCGAGATCGCTCGGGCGGAAGGCCCTTTTAGGATCCTCGCCAAAATAACTGTTCCAGGAGAGGGAACTCGGCTGAGTTCGGCGGACCCGCCCCGAAGCCGGCGCAACGGAGCACTTGTTTGGGCGAGAGCCCTTAGGAGAACTCTTCGTCCTCCTCGCCGACCAGGCGGAGCTGGCCGGCGGTCTTCAGGCCGAGGTTGCGAGCGAAGAAGCCCGCCACTCGCTCCACGTACAGCTGGCGGTCGTCGAAGTAGGCGCCGGCGTGGGGCGCACCCTGGACCACCCAGATCTCGCGCGGCCCGCGATAGGCGTCGTGGAGACGGCGCGAGTGCTGCACGGAGGTGGTCACGTCGGCGCCGCCGTGGATGAAGAACAGGGGCCGCGGCTCCAGGCCGGTCAGCATCGCGATCGGGCTGGCGTCCGCCAGGCGTACGCCGTGGAGCAGCCGCATCCACAGCGACACCACAGCGACGAATGGGGCGCCCGGCAGGAGCGCATGCCGGCGGACGTTCTCGCGCAGGACCTGGCGCAGGTCGCTGTACGGACTGTCCAGCACGAGCGCCTCGACCGACGGGTCGCCCGCGGCTCCGAGCAGGCTCACCACGGCGCCCATCGAGTAGCCGAGCAGACCGATGCGGGCGTCCCGGACTCGGCGGCGCGCGAACCCGATGGCCGTGGCCAGCTCCCGCACCTCGTTCACGCCCATGGTGACCAGCACGCGATCGCTGCTGGGCATGCCACGGTAGGAGTAGCAGAGCACGTTGAAGCCCTTCCGCCACAGCGCCACGGCGATGCCGAGCAGGTCCTGCCGGCGGCCGTGGTGACCGGGGCTGATCACGATCACCTGCCGCGAGCCGGTCTGGCGGAAGAACCAGGCGCCGAAGGCGACCCCGTCGACCGTGGTCAGGTCGATCTCCTCATAGTCGGCCTGGAACTCGAACGGTGTGAACCGGAAGTCGTCCAGCCAGTCGGGCCGAGGGGGTACGAAGAGACGCCGGTAGAGCACCACGGACAATGCCACGTACGCGGCGAACGGGACCCCCAGGAGGAGAACCAGATATCGCATTTGAACTCGATGTGAAGTTTACGTTGCCCTCGCGGGCTTCGCTCGGAGGCCCGCGCGCGCCTCCTCGTAGCGTCCCAGCACGAACAGCACCAGGCTGAGCCGGTTGAGATACCGCCGCGCATGGTCGTTGGCCAGGCCGCCCTCGCGGATCAGCGTGACGCACCGGCGCTCCGCACGCCGCACCACCGCCCTCGCCAGGTCCAGGGCTCCGGAGGCGGGCGTGGCGCCCGGAAGCACGAAGCCGTCCGGCATCGTCACCTCCGCCTCCAGCTCCGCCAGCAGCTGGTCGAGCTCCGCCACGTCCGCCTCCGACGTCGTGACGAAGCGGCCGGCGGCATCGGGGTTGGTCGCGAGCTCCGCGCCGAGCCGGTAGAGACCGCGCTGGAGCCGCTCGGCGATGTCGGCGACGCGCTCGTCGCCCGTCAGCGCCCTCGCCAGCCCGAGGGCGCTGGAGGCCTCGTCGACCGTGCCGTACGCCTCGATACGCAGGTCGTCCTTGGGCGCACGGCCGCCGCCGAGCAGGCCGGTCGTGCCGTCGTCCCCACCCCCCGCCAGCTCGTGCATCGCCTTCTTCCGCACGCGATCAACTGTAAGGAGGGTGCGGCCGCAGGCGGTGGACAGATGGCCGGCCGGATCGTAGCATCGCGTTGGCTGGGCGCCTGCACGGAGGCCCGGCCCCGCCGCAACCGGAGGAGGAGGAGACGACGGATGCTGCGTTCAGAGGAGAACGAGTACGTCACGCGGGTCGGGCCGGGCACGCCGATGGGCAACCTCATGCGCCAGTACTGGGTGCCGGCGATGCTCTCCTCGGAGCTGCCGAAGCCGGACTGCCCCCCGGTGCGCGTCCTGCTGCTCGGGGAGAAGCTGATCGGGTTCCGCGGCACCGACGGCCGCGTCGGACTGCTCGACAACTACTGCCCTCACCGCGGCGCCTCCCTCTTCTATGCGCGGAGCGAGGAGTGCGGCCTGCGGTGCGTCTACCACGGCTGGAAGTTCGACGCCGATGGTAGCTGCGTCGACATGCCGAGCGAGCCGGCGGAGAGCAACTTCAAGAACAAGGTCCGGGCGACCGCCTATCCGTGCCGGGAGCGGGGCGGGGTCGTCTGGGCGTACATGGGGGGCCGCGAGGAGCCGCCGCCGCTGCCCGACCTCGAAGCCAACAACCTGCCGGACGGCGAGTGGGCCGTGACGGCCTACCAGCGGGAGTGCAACTGGCTCCAGGGCCTCGAGGGCGACGTCGACACCGCACACATCGGCTTCCTGCACTACGGCTCGGAGCGCGCGGAGGACCAGCTGGAGGGCACCTTCCGGTACTACACGCTGAAGGACCGCGCGCCGCGCTATGCCGTGCTGGACACGGAGTACGGCTCGATGTACGGCGCCTACCGGCCGGCGGGCCCCGGCCAGCAGTACTGGCGCATCGCGCAGTTCCTCTTTCCCTTCTACACCATGACACCGACCGGGCTGCTCGGCCGTCAGGTGATCGCGCGCGCGTGGGTACCGATGGACGACGAGCACATGATGCTCTACACCATGACCCCCAGGCCGAGCGCGGAGTTCCTTGCCGCCAGGGTGCGCGGCGGCGCGACCCTGCCGCCGCTGCGGCCGAACACCACCGACTGGTTCGGGAGGTTCCGGCTCGTGGCCGACGAGAGCAACGACTACCTGCTGGACCGCGAGCGCCAGGAACAGGACGACGAGTACTCCGGCATCGCCGGCATCCACACGCAGGACCAGGCGATCACCGAGAGCATGGGCACCATCTACGACCGGACGAAGGAGCACCTCGGGAGCAGCGACGCCATGGTGATCCGGGTCCGCCGTCGCCTGATCGCCAGCGCGAAGGCGCTCGAGGAGAGCGGCGCCGCAGCGCCCGGAGCGGAGCGGCCGGAGGTGTACCGCCAGCGGTCTGGGGGCGTCATCCTCGACGAGGGCGCCGACTGGGTCGAGGCGACGAGGGAGCTGCGGCAGGCCTACGTCAGCCACCCGGAGCTCGACCCCGCGATCGTGGGCGGTTTCGTGTAGCAGGTCGCCGGCGGGAGGGATGGGGACCGGAGGTCCCCCCATTCCCCGGCAGCCGCGGCACCGCGGCTGACAGCGACCTGTCTGGCAGGTCGAACCCATCGTCCCTCGACGCGCCGGGCTCGGCCGCGGCCGCCGTCCTACCCAGCGATCGCAGACCAGGCCGACGCGTGCCGTTTCCCCCACCGTGCTCACCCTCGCCAATCGTACGAGCATATGGTATAACCTTATAATTACTCGTCATCCGGTTGGCTGGGAGGGATCTCTGTCATGACTGGAACCCACCGCGTACGCACGCGGGTCGCGGGAGCCGCGGCGGTGCTCGCGGCAGTCGCCATCGGCCTCGGAACGACGTCCAGTGCCCGCTCTCACCAGGCCGCTGCCGCGCCGTCGCTGCCGGCTCACATCATCACCGGGTACTGGCAGGACTTCACCAACGGCGCCACGCCGATGCGGCTCAAGGACGTGTCGAGCAACTATGACCTGGTCGCGGTCGCCTTCGCCAACGCCGATCCCAGCACGCCCGGCGGCGTGACGTTCGGCGTCGACTCCGGTCTGTCGTCGGCCCTGGGCGGCTACACGGACGCGCAGCTCACGAGCGACGTCCAGGCGCTCCACTCGCAGGGCAGGGAGGTCGTCATCTCGGTCGGCGGCCAGAACGGCGCCATCAGCGTGAACGACGCCACCAGCGCCGGCAACTTCGCCAACAGCGTGTCGGCGCTGATGCGGAAGTTCGGCTTCGACGGCGTGGATATCGACCTGGAGAACGGCATAAGCCCCAGCTTCATGGCCTCGGCGCTCCAGCAGCTCTCGTCCATGGCCGGCCCGAGCCTGGTGATCACGCTCGCGCCGCAGACGCTCGACGTGCAGCCCGGCGGCGCGTACCTCCAGCTGATCGACAAGATCAAGAGCATCCTGACCGTCGTCAACACGCAGTACTACAACTCCGGGACTATGAACGGCTGCGACGGCATCGTCTACGCGCAGGGGAGCGTGAACTTCATCACCGCCCAGGCCTGCATCCTGCTGCAGCACGTGCGGGCGGACCAGGTCGGGCTGGGCCTGCCCGCCTCCGGCTCGGCGGCCGGCAGCGGCGCCGTCGCGCCCTCCGTGGTCAACGCCGCGCTCGACTGCCTGGCCTCGGGCACCAGCTGCGGCTCGTTCGTGCCACCGGCGAAGAACCCGTCGATCCGCGGCGCTATGACCTGGTCCGTCAACTGGGACGCGTCGAACGGCAACCAGTTCGGGAACACGGTGCACCCGCATCTCGCCACGCTGGGCGGCGGCGGCCAGCCCACGCCGACGCCCACCCCGAGGCCGACGGCAACGCCCACTCCCACGCCGGGACCGACCGCCACGCCGACACCCACCCCTCCCCCGCCCACCGGCGGCAACCTCGTCTCCAACCCGGGCTTCGAGACCGGCGGATTTGCGCCGTGGTCCTGCGCCGCCACCGATAGCGTCGTCAGTGGCAATGCGCACTCCGGCATGTTCGCCCTCTCGGCGGCGGCGAACAACTCCGACTTCGCACAGTGCACGCAGACGATCGCGGTCCAGCCCAACCACGCGTACACGCTCTCCGCCTTCGTGCAGGGCAGCTATGCGTTCATCGGCGTGACGGGAACGGGTACGACCGACGTGTCGAACTTTGCACCGTCGGCGCCGAGCTATACGAAGCTCAGCGTGGCGTTCAGCACCGGCGCCGCGACCACGGCAGTGAGCATCTACGTCCATGGCTGGTACGCGCAGGGAACAATCCTGGCGGACGACTTCTCCGTCTCCTGACCCCGGTCGAGCGGCATGGCACACCGTCGCCATGCCGCTCACCCGCGTTTCGGGACG
>DASYBH010000394.1:0-11363 GCA_036500885.1 Candidatus Dormiibacterota bacterium | reverse complement strand
CGACCTCCGCGTCGATCTCGGCGCGGGCGGCGGCGACGTCGCTGGCGACCTCGAGCTGCTGCATGTCCCTCTCCTCCTCCTGCTGCGAGTTCCGGTGAGACAAGTCTCCACGCGAACCGCGCGCCTGTCATCTTCGTTTCCATGGCCCATGTCTTCGGGGCAGAGCTGGGCTCTGCCAGCGGGGACATGTCCCCCCTTGCGCTCTAAGATGGTCGCTACCCGCACCATGCCAGGAAGGACCCCCCGCCGTTCGCGATGGTGGCCGCGCACGGCCGGTGGCAGGATCGCGCTGGTCGCCGCCGCCGTGGTGTTCGGATGGCCCGTGGCGATCACCGCGATCGCGATCGTCATCGCGCTGATCGCCACCGCGATCGGCCTGGCCGTCGCGTTCGGGCCCTGGCTGGCGCTCGGCTTCGTCGCCTACCGGCTGCTGAGGCGGCGGCCGTCACGCGGGCGGCCGGTGGGCGCCCGTCCCGCGGGCCTCGCCGGCGTCGCGCCGGAGCAGGCCGGGCCGCCGCCGAGCGCCCCACCGCAGCCTCCGGACCCGCTGGCCCGGGTGCCGGCGGAGCAGCGCGCCCAGGTGGACCGGATACGCCAGAAGGCCGCCTCGCTGCTCGGCGGCGCCGGGCGGTTCCCCGCCGGCAGCCGGAACCTGCACCTGGTCCGGCGCACGCTGGATGCGTACCTGCCCGCGACGCTGGACGCCTACCTGTCGCTGCCGCCCGGCACCGACGACTGGACCGCGTCGCCGGACGGCCGGACGAGCGTCCAGGTCCTGCGCGACCAGCTCACGCTCCTGGAGACCAGGCTCGACGAGGTCGCGACCGACCTCTGGCAGACCGACGTGCAGCGGCTGCTGGCCAACGAGCGGTTCCTCGAGGAGCACTTCGGCCGCCGGCAGCCCGACGAGCTGACCATCTCCTGACCCGTCCCACTCGCCCAGGCGGTGGCGCATGATTGCGCCGTGCCGGCATCAGCCCTCATCTCTCTGATCGTCATGGGCTTCGTGGCGATGGTGGCTCTTGGCGTGGTGGTCAACGTCGGCATCTTCACGCACAATCGGAGCCAGCGGCTGGAGAGAGCAGGTCGCTGGGCCCCGCTGGCCGGCATCGTCAGCGGTACCGTCCGGGACGGCACGTTGATCGGCACGTACCGCGGCTACCCGGTCGAGGGCGGGCCTGGGCAGGCGGACGAGCGGAGCGGTGGCTATTGCATCCAGCTGCAGGTACCGAAGCGTGGCCACGATTGGATGCTGGTCAACATCGGTCTCGTGTCCGTATTCAGCAATCGAAGCGGAGAGTGGGCCCTCAAGGCAGGGGCTGCGACTCGCCGGCTCACCGAGGCGGGTCTGGTTCGCCGCATCAGCGTCGAAGACGTCTCGGGCCACAGGATGTGGCCAACCGTCCGGTACGAGAGGCGCCGTGGGCTGCTGACCTTCGACCAGAACGGCGAGAACGATCAGTGGGTGCCCTCGGTCGATGCGTTCCACCGTCACCTCGACCTGCTGGCCGACCTGGCGGACATCAACCAGCGAGCGAACCCCGGGTAGGTATTCCCTCAGCTCGATCAGGAGACCGTCCCCCGGCGGGCCGACAGCGCCGCGAGCCAGGCGCCGCGCCGGAACACCTCCTCGCTGACGACGAACCCGGCGAAGATCAGCAGCACGCCGAGCAGCTCGCCCAGGGCGAAGGACCACGTGACGCCGAACCGTTCCAGGCCGCTCGTGATGCCGGGGACGAAGCCGCCCAGCGCGATCAGGACGGTGGCCGGGACCCGCGAGTTGAGGCGACCCTCGGCCAGCGCCCGCGCGGCCAGCGGGATCGAGGTGACCAGGTTGACCACCACCGCCAGCGCGCGGTACAGCTGCCCGACCACGGGTGTGCGCACCGTTCCGCGCAGCACCCTCCGCTTGGGCATGTAGACGTACGTCGAGAAGACGGCGCCGAAGACCAGGCACAGCGCGCCGGCGATGTTGAACGGCCCGGTCAGGATGCGCAGGTAGCCGGGCACCGCCCGGCCGACCGGCACGTGCGTGACGGGGTCGAGCGCGTACCCGGGGGGCGCCAGGTTGGCCGTCACCGCCAGCCCCGCGACCACCAGGGAGGCGCCGGCCAGTATGGCCATGGCCACGGGCGCGGCGGCCTCGCGGCGCCACGCCGTCGCGGCGATGACCGCCACGCCCGCCGCCGTGGAGATGCCGATGACCAGCGCGACGTTGAGCCAGGCGGTGGGGTGTCCCTCCTTGACGAGCGCGAGCTGGCTGAGCGGGGCGAAGAGGCCGCCGAGCACGATCGAGACGCCCGCGAAGTGGCCGAAGCCGGTCCGGGAGAGCAGGGAGACGGTGCCCACGCCCAGGTAGGCGGCGACCAGGATCGCTCCGAACAGGTACCAGACCCGGTACAGGGCCGGGCTCCAGCCGAACGCCGCGCCGGCGAACTGCGTCCCAGAGCTGATCGCGTACCAGACGAGGCCGGCTCCCCAGATCGCCTGGAACGGGCGGCGGCGCTGCCGCCACTGTTCCAGCACCAGCGCCGCGAGCACGATGCTGGCGAGGCAGGTCAGCAGCGGGAGCAGGACGTCGATCACGGTCATGGTCTCGCCTCCGAGAACGCGGCGAGGCCGGTCACCAGCACCTCGTCGAGGAGCGCGCCCACCTGCCGGTAGAGCCTGACCAGGTCGGGGGCGGGGCGGCCCTGGTCCTGCACGGCCCTCATCTGCAGCACGCTCTCGACCAGCATGTCACGGAAGAGGGTATGGGAGCTGCTCGTGTTCGAGTGCCCTGCTCGCCAGCCACGTCCCCGGTTCTGCTACGGTGCGCCCCATCGTTTCGACAGTCGCCCGAGCAGGGTGGCCGCACTCGCCAGGCGGCCGAGCTGACGGGTGCAGGGGAGGCCCGGGGGTAGAGCTGGGCCACAGGAGGAGGGACTTGGAGCACACGTCGCGCCACGCCACCCTGGCCGTGGCGGCCGTCGTCGCGCTGGCGTTCACCCTGACGTCGCCCGTTCAGCCGCGGCAGAGGACCATGGTGGCTCGACCGGAGGCGCACGTTGTCACGCTGGCGCGCTCGCCGTCCTCTCACTGGGCCATCCCCATCGAGCGCGGCGGGCGGGTCGTCCGGTGGGAGAACGACCGCCTCCTGGCGGCCGAGGCCGCGGCGGAGAAGGCGGCCGCGAAGCCTCCGGCGGCGATTCCCAGCTACCTGCCGGGCACGATCCAGGACATCATCACGAAGGCGTTCGCGCCCCTCGGCGCGACGGCCGTCGCCTGGGGCCTGCGGGTGTCCAGATGCGAGTCGGGCCTCAACCCGCGCGCGTACAACCCGGCCGGCCCGTACTACGGGCTCTTCCAGTTCGCGATGCCCACGTTCAGGGCGACGCCGTATGGTGGGCAGGACATCTTCGACCCGGCCGCCAATGCCGGCGCCGCGGCCTGGAAGTACAGCCGGGGCGGGGCCGGAGCCTGGGGATGTAGGTAGGACAAGGAAAACGACTTGCCCCCCTGACCCCCCGGCACATGAGGGGGGGAAGGCCCCGGGGGCGGCCGGGTGAGGCCGCCCCTTAGACTGACGCTCTATGGCCGCTCCCGAGCTCCAGCATGCCCCTCTCGAGGAGCTCATCGTGGGCCTGAATCCCGCCCAGCGCGAGGCCGTCGAGCACCTGGAGGGCCCGCTGCTCATCTTCGCCGGGGCCGGCAGCGGCAAGACCCGCGTCCTGACCACCCGGATCGCGAACCTCGTCGCCCAGCGCCGGGTGTGGCCCGACCGGCTCCTCGCCGTCACCTTCACGAACAAGGCGGCGCGGGAGATGCGCGAGCGCGTCGGCCGCCTGGTCCCGGACGCCGACCGCATGTGGGTGGGCACGTTCCACTCGACCGCGGTGCGGATGCTCCGGCGCGACGCGGAGCGACTGGGCCTGCCGCGCTCGTTCACGATCTTCGACGACGACGACAGTCGCGCCGCGCTGAAGCGGGTGCTGGACGAGCTGCGGCTCGACCCCAAGAAGTACCCGCCCGCGCTCATCGCCAACCAGATCTCGCGCGCCAAGAACGAGCTGCTGGGCCCGGACCGCTACCCCGACCGCAACTACCAGGACGAGATCGTGCGCCGCTGCTACGAGCGGTACGAGACGCTGCTGCAGCGCTCGGGCGGGCTGGACTTCGACGACCTGATCGTCAAGGTGGTGCGCCTCCTCCAGTCGGACGAGGAGGCGAGCGAGCGCTGGCGCGACCGCTTCCGCCACGTCCTGGTCGACGAGTACCAGGACACCAACCACGCCCAGTACGTCCTGGTCAACCTGATCGCGAGCGAGCACCACAACCTCGCCGTGGTCGGCGACGACGACCAGTGCCTGGTCCACGGCAGCCGTGTGACGATGGGCGACGGCGCCATCAGGGCGATCGAGGAGGTGGCCGCTGGCGACCTCGTGCTCTCCGGTTACGGCAGCGGCGAGTTCCGGCCGGCGCGGGTGGTGCGCGTGCACCGCAGCCGGGCGAGGGGCGCCTGCGTCGCCATCACCACGCGTGCCGGCCGGCGCATCGTGAGCACGGCCGAGCACACGCACTTCGCCGGGTACCGGTCCGTCGCGCCGGCCCGCGAGGCCGCCCTCGTGGAGCTCTGCGCGGTGGGCGCCAGGGCCACGCACCGGCTGTCGGTCGGGAGCCACCAGGCGGAGGCCTCGGAGTTCGGTGACCTGCTGCGGAGGACCGCCGCCGCGCCCGGCGTGGCCCTGCGCGCGCGCCTCGCTCCGGACGGCCCGCTCCCGTTCGTCCCCGCCGCCGCCGTCCGGCCGGGCATGGCCATGTTCGCGGCGGACGGCGGCTACGACGTCGTGGAGCGCGTCGAGCCGGTCGAGATCGGCGGCTGGGTGTACGACCTCGACGTGGAGCGCACCCACAACTTCGTCGCCGAGGGCCTGGTGACCCACAACTCCGTCTACGGCTGGCGGGGGGCGGACGTCCGGAACATCCTCGACTTCAAGAAGGACTATCCCGAGGCCACCGTGGTCCACCTGGAGCAGAACTATCGCTCCACGCAGGCCATACTCGACGCGGCCCACCACGTGATCCGGCACAACCCCGAGCGCGCGCCCAAGCGGCTCTGGACCGATCGGGTGGGCGGCGAGCAGGTCAGCGCGGCGCAGCTCTACAACGAGATCGAGGAGGCGGAGTACGTCGCCGACGAGATCGACCGCCTGCGCCGTGTCGAGGGCCGGCGCTACGGCGACTTCGCCGTCCTCTACCGCATCAACGCCCAGTCCCGCTCGTTCGAGGACGTCTTCGGCCGCCGCCGCGTCCCCTACCGGCTGGTGGGCGGCGTCCGCTTCTGGGAGCGGCGCGAGGTCAAGGACCTGCTGGCGTACCTGCGCGTCATCCAGAACCCGGCCGACACCGTCAGCTTCGCCCGCATCGTCAACGTGCCCCGGCGCAAGATCGGCCCGGTCAGCGTCGACGCGGTGGTGACCGCCGCGACGGAGCGGAGCACGACGGTGCTCGAGGTGCTGGCGCGGCCGGACACGATCGCCGGCCTCCCCAGGGCGGCGCTGGCGCCGCTGGAGCGCTTCCGCGTGCAGCTGGAGTCGATCAGGGCGACGCTGGGCGTGCTGCCGCCGAGCGAGCTCATCGACCACGTCATCGAGGTCACCGGCCTGGAGGGCCACTACACCGACGGCACGCCGCAGGGCGACGCCCGACTGGAGAACCTCCAGGAGCTGCGCGGGCTGGCCCAGGAGTTCGACACGCACCAGGATCTCGCCGAGGCGCTGGAGCTGTTCCTGACCGAGATCACGCTGCGCTCGGACGTCGACGCCTACGCGGAGGACGACGACGGCGTGACCCTGATCACGCTGCACATGGTCAAGGGCCTGGAGTTCCCCGTCGTCTTCCTGGCCGGAGTGGAGGAGAACCTGCTGCCCCACCGGCGCGCGGTCGAGGACGAGCGTGAGCTGCCCGAGGAGCGCCGGCTCTGCTACGTGGGCATCACCCGCGCGCAGGACCGCCTCTACCTGACGTGCGCGTTCCGCCGCCACCTCTACGGCCAGGCGCAGCCCGGGTTCCCGAGCCGGTTCCTGCAGGAGATCCCGCAGTCCATGCTGGCCGCCCCCCGGCGCGGCGCCGCGCCCGTGGCCCCGCCGCGCGGCGGCTACCGCGAGCGGATGGTCGAGCGCCAGGTGCAGCCCGCCCCCGCCGGGCCGCCGGTGCAGCGGTACCAGGAGGGCGACCGCGTGAACCACCCCAGGTTCGGGCTCGGCGTGGTCATGAAGAGCACGCTCACGCGCACGGACGAGGAGCTGGTGGTGCGCTTCGACGTCGCGGGCCTCAAGATCTTGAATGGGACCATCGCGCCGCTCACCAGGCTATGACCGCGGACGTTCAGCAGAGACTCGAGGAGCTCCGCCGGGAGGTCCGCCGGCACGAGTACCTGTACCACGTGCTCGACCGGCCGGAGATCACTGACGCCCAGTACGACGCGCTCTACCGGGAGCTGGCGCAGCTGGAGGCCGAGCACCCCGACCTGGTCACGCCCGACTCGCCGACCCAGCGCGTCGGCGGCGAGCCCAGCAGCCAGTTCGCCAAGGTCCGCCATCGCTCGCCGATGCTCAGCCTGCAGAACGCGTTCGAGGAGGAGGAGATCCGCGCCTGGGACAAGCGCGTGCGCGCGGTCGCCGGCGATGACGTCACCTACGTCTGCGAGCTCAAGATCGACGGCCTGGCCATGAGCCTGACCTACAGGGACGGCAGGCTCCGGCGCGCCGCGACCAGGGGCGACGGCCTGACCGGCGAGGACGTGACCGCCAACGTCCGCACGCTGCGCAGCGTGCCTCTGGCCGTCCAGCCGGTCGACGGCCTGCCGGACGAGTTCGAGGTGCGGGGCGAGGTCTACTTCCCGCTGGCCAGCTTCGAGAAGCTCAACCGCGAGATGGAGGCGGCCGGGAAGCAGCCGTTCATGAACCCCCGCAACGCGGGCGCCGGCAGCGTGCGGCAGCTGGACCCGCAGGTGACCGCCAGCCGCAACCTCCAGACGTTCATGTACACGCTGGACCCCGCGGGGCCGGCCCACAGCCAGTGGGACGCGCTGGAGACGCTGCGGGCGATGGGCTTCCGCGTCAACCCCAACCGCGCCCGCTTCGACTCCATCGAGGGCGTGATCGAGTTCCACGCCGGCTGGCACACGCGCCGCCACGACCTCGACCACGAGATCGACGGCGTCGTGGTCAAGGTCGACCGGCACGACCAGCAGCTCGAGCTGGGCTTCGTCGCTCGCTCGCCGCGATGGGCGATCGCCTTCAAGTACGCCGCCGAGCAGGCCGAGACCGTCGTCGAGGACATCGTCTGCTACGTCGGTCGCACCGGGGTGCTGACCCCCGTGGCGCACCTGCGGCCCGTCATCGTCGGCGGCGTCACGGTCCGCAACGCCTCGCTGCACAACGAGCAGCAGGTGAACGAGAAGGGCGTCTACGCCGGCGCCACCGTCACGGTCCAGCGCGCCGGAGACGTCATCCCCGAGGTCGTCTCCGTCAGGGACCCGCAGCCGGGCTGGAGGATGCCGGCAACCTGCCCGGTCTGCGGCGGCGAGGTCGTGCGCGAGGAGCCGTACGTCGCCCACCGCTGCATCAACCCGTTCTGCCCCGCCCAGCGCCTGGAGGTGCTCCGGCACTTCGCGGCGCGGGGCGCGATGGACATCGATGGGATGGGCACCTCGACGCTGCAGCAGCTGCTGGACCGCGAGCTGGTGAAGGAGCCGGCCGACCTCTACCGGCTCGAGCTGGAGGACCTGAAGGGCCTGGAGCGCTACGCGGAGAAGTCGGCGCAGAACCTTCACGACCAGGTCCAGGCGAGCCGGACGCCGCCGCTCGGCCGGTTCCTGTTCGCGCTGGGCATCCCGCAGGTGGGCGGCGCCACCGCGGACATGCTGGCGGCGGAGTTCGGCTCGCTGGAGCGCCTGCGCGCCGCGTCCGAGGAGGAGCTGCTGAGGGTCGAGGGCCTGGGGCCCAGCATGGCGCGCGAGATCCACCTCTACTTCGACGCCCACGGCGGCGAGCTGATCGATCACCTGCTCGAGGCCGGGGTGCGGCCGGAGGAGGCGGAGGCGCGCGCCGAGGGCCCGCTCACGGGCAAGACGTTCGTGTTCACCGGCACGCTGAGCCGGATGACGCGCCCGGAGGCCGAGGATCTGGTCCGCGAGCTCGGCGGCAAGGCGGGCAGCAGCGTCAGCTCGAAGACGAGCTACCTCGTCGCCGGCGAGGCCGCCGGATCGAAGGCGGAGAAGGCGCAGCGCCTCAAGGTCCCGGTCCTGACGGAGGAGGAGTTCCTCGCCCTGGTCGAGCAGGGGACGGCCCCGTCCGAGTGACGTGCCCGAGCTGCGGCCTGGCGCTCCCGCCCGACGCCCGTTTCTGCGCTCGCTGCGGCGCTCGCCTCCCGGTCGCGGCCGGCGGTCCCTCCCGCGCTGGGCGTCCGGCTCGGGCGGCCGCCGCGCCGGTCTGGCTGCTCGCCCTGCTGTGGGTGGGCGCGGGCGCCCTCCTCTCGCTCGCCGGCCTCTACGGCGCGCTGGCCGCCGGCCTCGTCTCAGCGGCCGGGCTGGGCGGAGGAACCGACGCCAGCTCGCTCCGGGGCACCGCGACCCTGATCGCCCTGTGCGCGGCGTCGCTCGGCATCGCCCATGGCGTGGCCGCGCTCGGGCTGATGGGGAGCCGGCCGTGGGCCCGCACCTTCGCCACCATGGTCTGCGTGGTCTGGGCGCTGACCTGCGTCGGCCTGCCCATCGGGCTGCTGGCGATCAACGCGCTGTGGCGGCCGGGAACGGGGGCTGGCCCAGGCGACCCGGCGCCACTGCAACCGCCGTCCTGAGACGGATGATTCCTGTCAGAGGATGTCTCGTTGCTTGTCCAGAGCCGCGCAGAGAACCGCGATCCCGACGATCCACAGCGCCAGGGCGACAACGGCATGGGTCGCAGTGGGCTCGGACCGCGCCGCGATGACAACGCCCACTATCCCGCCCACCTGGCCGAACGAGTTCTGGAGATACTGCGAATTGGCCATTGGGAACAACTCGTGAGCCGTCTTGAATGCGTCGCCGAGCCGCACCAGCAGGGCGAAGGCGAGCGCCTCGACCAGCAGGACATAGCCCAGCCCGAGCCCGATCGCCATCGCCGACTGTCTGAACACCGTCGCGAGGCCGAATCCGAAGACCGCGGCGAACTCGAAGATCAGCCACTCGCCGCCAATTCCCTTGAGTATGTCGAGGCCCGACGCAAAGGCGATCGAATGACCATCGGCGACAGCGATGGTGCAACTCGCCGCGGCGCCGCTGGCAAATACCAAGAGCGTGGCAACAAGCATCAGCGAGGTGACCGCGAACAGCTGACCGCTGAGGATCGCGAGCCGGCCGGGAAGTTGCATCCGTGCGGTCTTCACGGTGCCCCAGCCGTACTCGCTGCCCTGGGCTAGAGCCCCGAGGATGAGGGCGAAGATGGCATCGAGGGTGTTCGCGTTCGACAACGCCTTCGACACCAGGGCCGCCGGATAGAGACCCGGCCGGAGGGTGGCGAGCTCAGCGGCGTCCCGGGCCGAGGGTGGATGGGTCGCCACGAGGTAGGTGACCAGGTAGCCGATGCCGAGCGTCAGCGCCAGCAGCAAGCCGATTGTCACCCACACCGCCGGCCGGCGGGAGAGCTTGAACCACTCGGCCCGGAAGGCAGCGAGGATCATTCCCCCGCCTCCGTCCCTGTCAGCTCCATGAACACGCTCTCGAGAGATCTCCCGGCTGCACGAAGCTCGGTCACCACAACTCCGTTCATGACCAGCAGCTGGCCGAGCTCGCCGCTCCGACCCAGGTCGACGCGCACCGACATGGCCCCATCGGCCAGCAGCCCGACCCGATCGGCGCCGACGGCCTCTTCGAGCAGCTGCCGAGCCCGGTCCGCCGGCTGGGCGCGGACGGTGAGTTCGGCACCGCCGCGGATCTCGTCGATCGTGCCCTCGGCCACAAGCCTGCCCTTGCTGATGACACCGACGCGGGTGCAGATCTGCTCCACCTCGCCCAGCAGGTGGCTCGAGATCAGAACGGTCCGATGTCCCTGTCCCAGCTGCCGGATGAGATCGCGGAATTCCGCCATTCCCTGCGGATCGAGGCCGCTGGTCGGCTCGTCCAGGATCAGCAGGTCGGGGGCTTTCAGCAGCGCCGCCGCAACGCCCAGGCGCTGCTTCATGCCCGTCGAGTAGGTGCCGACAGCACGGTCCGCGCGCTCGGCCAACTCCACCTCCTTCAGCACCGGAGTGACCCTGCTGTCGGGCACTCGGCAGTAGCGCGCAAGCAGCCGCAGGTTGTCGCGTCCCGACAAGTAGGGCCAGAACGCGGGAGCCTCGATCATCGCCCCGAGGCGGGCGAGCGACTCTGGCGACCCGGGCCGACCGGCAGCGACGATGGCAGACCCGGATGTCGGCTTGACGAGCCCGGCCAGCATTCGCATCGTGGTGGTCTTGCCGGCGCCGTTCGGGCCGAGGAAGCCGTACACCTCGCTCTGACGGATGGTGAGATCGAGCCCCTCGACGGCCAGAACGCCAGATGGGTAGCGCTTGGTCAGGCCGCGAGCCTCGATCGCGTTCGCTGCGTCTCCGGTCATTGCGACCAGAGGCTAGCGACTGAACCTTGACGGTTCTCTAAATGCGCGAGGAGGCGCGTATGGCCGCTCTCGCGCCGCGCGGCCAGCGCACCGCCATCAGGGCGCCACCGAGGTCGGATCGGCCCACGAACCACCTCCCACCCGTGTCCGCGACCACCTTCGCGGCAATGGCGAGGCCAAGGCCTGCGCCGCCCTGCGCGCCGGTCGCCCGGTGGAACCGTTCGAAGACATGTGGCACCTCCGTCTCGGGGATCCCCGGTCCGCTGTCCTCCACTGTCAGTGATGTCACGTCATTGGTCGCCCGGGTGGCGATGCGAATCAACCCATCAGCCGGTGTGTAGCGACAGGCGTTGTCGAGCATCACACCGAACAGACGCTCCACCCACTCCGCCGGCGCCCTCACCACCGCAGGCGGCGGGGCAGGCGGCGCGATCAGGAGATGGAGCCCTTTCTGAGCGGCGACGACTTCGAACCGCTTCGCGGCGACCGTCGCCAGACCCCCCAGATCGACGGGGACGAATTCAGGGCGCACCGGGTCCGAGTCCGAGCGCGCGAGCCACATCAGGTCATCGATTAGCCGGCGCGTCCGCTTACTCTCCGCATGGATTCTCTGGAGGGCCTGCCGGTACTCTGCGAGCGTCCGCTCGCGTCCGAGCGCGAGCGACGCCTCCCCTTCGATCAGCGTGAGTGGAGTCCTCAGCTCGTGCGATGCGTCGGCGGTGAATTGCAGCTGCTGGCGGCGGGCAG
>DASYBH010000393.1:0-9970 GCA_036500885.1 Candidatus Dormiibacterota bacterium | reverse complement strand
GTCACCTTCGTGGACCTGCTGGGGAGCGACATCGCCGTGCTCGCGGATTCGGACGGTGCGGTGTTCTCGTCGTTCGCGATCACCGGCACGCCGGCCGTCGTCGTGGTCGACGGGGCGGGTACGGTTGCCGGATCGGGCGGGCCGCGCCATTCCGGCGAGCTGGCCACGCTCATCTCGACCGCTCGGGACCAGCCTCTGCCAGCCATCACCCGATGAGGAGATTCCGATGGACACCACGGTCGGCTCGATCGGCGCGGACAGGCTTCGGATCGCGAGCTATCTCATTGCCGGCGCGGCGCTGGTGGCCGCCATCGGAGCCGGCAGGATCGAGCTTCCGCTGGCCCTCCTGCCCCTGGCGGTCCTCCTCGGCTGGAGCCATCTGCACAGCGTTTGAGGCCAGTCGCTCATCGGAGCGCTGACGCCCCTCGTGAAGGTGGCACGCGATTGGAGGACATGGCTGTCGGCGGTCTCGCTGTACACGCTGACGGGGCTGGGGGTGACCCTGGCCGTCGGCGCAGGCATCGGTGAGCTGGGTCGTCTGGCGGGGCTGTCGGGGAGGCCGGTGCCGGTGCTGGCGGCCTGCCTGGCGATCGTGGTCCTGCTGGCCGCGCGGGAGCTGGGAGTCCTGCGGTTCCGACTGCCCGAGCGGCCGCTCCAGACCGAGAAGGTCTGGATGCACCAGTTCGGGCCGCTGGGGGCGGCGACGATGTGGGGCCTGCACCTCAGCCTGGGGTTCTTCACGCGCGTCAACTACGGCGGGTTCTGGATGCTCACGCTGCTCGCCCTGGGCCTGGGACGCCCGGGCCTCGGAGCCCTGCTGATGGGCGGTCACTGGGTCGGAAAGGCGCTGTCCGTCTGGGTCGCGCCACTGGCCCTGGGGACGTCGGCGGACGGCAGCGAGGTGGTGGGGATCTGGGACAGCGACATCCGGCACTACCGGCGGGTCCAGGCCCTGGGGCTGGTGGCCGCGGGCGCCGTCCTCGCCGTCTGGCTGACGATGCTGGTGAGCGGAGGGTGACCGGCGTGGGGCGCACCCTCCTCGACGGCGCGTTCGTGCTGGTCTGGGTCGTGGTGGCGGTCGAGGCGATCGTGCTGCTGGCGGTGCTGCGACTGACCGTGCGGCTCAAGGCGGAGATGTACGAGGCCATGCCGGACGTGGTGAAGCACGACCGCCTGGCCGGCGGAACGCTGGTCGAGTTCGAGGCTCTCGATCTGAGCACCGGGGCCATGCTGCGGTCCAGCGAGCTGCGCGGCGCGCCGGCGGCGCTGCTCTTCACGGCGCCGCACCAGAGCGAGGGCCGTCGGGCCGAGTGGCTGCTCGACACCATCGCCGGGCTCCGCTCCAAGGGTGGGGGACGGCTCTACGTCCTCTGCGAAGGAAGCGGTGCCGCCTGCTCGGGGCTGTCGCGCCTGGTGGGTCCCGACGTGCCGGTCCTCCTCGACAGGGGAGGCAAGATCCGCGGGCAGTTCCTCGTCACCGCCACCCCGGCGGCCGTGCTGCTGGACAGCGACGCCCGCATCGCTCAGTACGGGATGCCGGAACGAGTTCCCGATTGGGAAAAGGAGGTCATTTGAGTCAAGACAGCAATGTGCTCTCGCTGGCGGAACGGCTGGGACGGCGCGGCTTCATCGCCAAGCTGGCGCTCGCCGCCGTGAGCGTCACGACCGCGCTCGTGGGCCAGGCGCAGGCGGTCCACGCGGTGGGAACGCTCGTGGCCGGCTGCTGCAGCCTCTGCAGGACCTCGACCAGCGGCTGCACCGGCCAGTGCTGCTGGTCGTGGACGTGCTGCGGCGCGAGCGGGACCAACATGCAGGTCTGCAAGGAGTGCTACACCGTGAGCTCGTGCGCCGGCGACGGGTGTACCAACAACCGCTGCTCGGAGATGATCGTGACACACGCCCGCTGCGCCTAGGTTGGAGGGAAAGAGAAGAGACATGCTCCCTACGGGTCGTCCTGCCAGCCGCTGGAGCGCGCTGGTCTCCGCCGTGGCGCGAAGGCGCCTCGCCGCCCTGGCCGTCGCGCCCGTGCTCGCGCTGGCGGGGGTCGTGGTCTCCCCCACCGTGTCGGTGGATGCCGCGTTCGCGTGCCACTACAGCGACCAGACGGGGAACCAGCACCTCGCCACGGAGCCGGGCGGCAACTTCGAGCTCCAGGGTCAGGAGTTCGCCAGCTACTACAGCGGCTACACCGTCGTACCGTCGTCGACCGGGGTCACCTCCTCGGGAATCGAGGCGCAGTGCCTGCTTCAGCAGGCGGGGTTCAGTCCGGGCACCATCGACGGCATCTTCGGGCCCAATTCGCAGACAGCGACCAGGGGTCTCCAGACGTTCGTCAACAACAACTTCCACGCGAACATCCTTGTCGACGGACTCCCCGGGCCCCAGACCTGGCCCTTCCTGCGTTTCCTGAGTCAGAACACGGGATCGTTCTGAGCATGGTTACGTAGACCGCGCGCCGCGCTCACCAGGGCCGGGCAGCTCCGTCAGCCGTCCTCTGGTCAATCGTCCGGACGAGCAGGAAGGGCGCGCCCGGGAGGTCCCGCAGGATCCCCCGGGCGCGTCGGCCCGAGATGGGTGCTCAGCTGACGTCGAGGGCGGGATCCTGGACCTCGCGATGCGCCAGCTGCGCCAACGCCTACCGGCTGGCCGACCAGAAGATCGAGCGGCAGCTCAACGAGGCCGTCTTCGACCGCATCGTGGTGAGGGACGGCCGGGTGGCGAGGGCGAGATGCCAGCCACCCTTCGGGCTATGTTTCGAGCCCGAGTTCGAACCTTCCAGTCTGGAGCGGGAGACGGGACTCGAACCCGCTACCTCAACCTTGGGAAGGTCGCGCTCTGCCAGGTGAGCTACTCCCGCACCGACAGGCCATGAGTGTAGCGCCCCCACCGCCGGAACGTCCTCGGGTCAGGGAGCGGGACGGGTGCCTAAGATTCGGGGTTCGTGCTGACCCAAGCGGCTCGCGAATACTGGATGACATCGTGCTGGACGAGCTGAGGGACATTGCCCTCGACCTGACCTGGACCTGGGAGCCGCGCATCCGCGCGCTCTTCGCGGCGCTCGACCCCGATCTCTGGGAGCGCTCCGCGCACAACCCCATCGTGCTCCTGCTGGGGCTCGGCGAGGATGGCATCCGCCGCGCCCTCGAGCGGCCGCAGACGCAGCAGGCGCTGGAGCAGGCCCGCGCCGCGCTGCGCCAGTACCGGTCCCGCCAGCCCGCCCCGCTCGATGCGGGCGCCCCGCTGCTGATCGGCTACTTCTCGCTCGAGTTCGGCCTCACCGAGGCGCTGCCCATCTACTCCGGCGGCCTCGGCGTCCTGGCCGGCGACCACCTCAAGGCTGCCAGCGACGTGGGCCTCCCGCTCGTCGGCGTCGGCCTGCTCTACCGCCAGGGCTTTGGCCGCCAGCGCATCGACGACGAGGGCGGCCAGTACGAGGTCTACCCGGAGAACGTGTTCGAGCAGCTGCCCCTGCGCCGGGTGGAGGGGCCCAACGGACCGCTGGAGGTGACCTGCCCCCTCGGCGCCCGGCAGGTCCGCATCGCCGTGTGGCGAGCCGACGTGGGCCGCGTGCCGCTGTACCTGCTCGACACGGACGTGGAGGCCAACCTGCCCGACCTGCGCGCGATCACCGACCGGCTGTACGTCCCGGAGCCGGCCCGGCGCCTGCCCCAGGAGATCGTGCTCGGCATCGGCGGCATGCGCGCGCTCCGCGCCATGGGCATCGAGGCCACCGTCTTCCACATGAACGAGGGCCACGGGTTCCTGCTGGCGATCGAGCGCATCCGCGAGCTCCGCCGCCGGCGTCAGCTCACGCTGGAGGAGGCCCGCCTGATCGCCCGCGCGGGCTTCGTCTTCACCACCCACACGCCCGTAGCCGCCGGCAGCGACTACTTCGATTCCGGCCTCGTGCGCGAGCTGCTCCAGCCCTACCTGACCGACGTCGGCCTCGGCTTCGAGCGATTCATGGACCTGGGCCGCCGCACGCCCGGCGACACGAAGGAACTGCTCTGCACCACGTACGTCGGCCTGCGCATGGCCGACCGCGCGGTCGGCGTCAGCCGCCTGCACGGCGCCGTCTCACGCCGGCTGTGGAAGGACGCCTGGCCCGGTCTGCCCGAGGCCCAGGTGCCCATCTACTCGGTGACCAACGGCGTCCACATGCCGAGCTGGATGGCCCCGGAGATCGCCGCCCTGCTGGAGCGCCACGTCGCCCAGGACTGGTGGAACCTCGCCCCTGGCGACCCGCGCTGGCAGGGCGTCGAGGCGATCCCCGACGAGGAGCTCTGGACCTGCCACGGCAGCCTCCGCCGGCGCCTGGTCGAGGCCGTCCGCCAGCGAGGCGAGGGCGACGGCCTGGACCCCGACGCGCTCACGATCGGCTTCAGCCGGCGCTTCGCGCCCTACAAGCGCGCCAACCTCGTGTTCGCCGACCGACCACGCCTGGAGCGCCTGCTGCACAGCGACCGGCAGCGGGTGCAGCTCGTCTTCGCCGGCAAGGCCCACCCCGCCGACCAGGAGGGCAAGCGCATCCTGCGCGAGATCGTCCAGATCGCCCGGCAGGAGCCCACCGTCGTGTTCATGCAGGACTACGACATCGAGCTGGCCCGCCTCCTCGTGCAGGGTGCGGACGTCTGGCTGAACAACCCGCGCCGGTTCCTCGAAGCCAGCGGCACCTCGGGCATGAAGGCCGGCGCCAACGGCGTCCTGAACCTGAGCGTCCTCGACGGCTGGTGGGACGAGGGCTACCGGCCCGGCGCCGGCTGGGCCATCCCGTCGGGCGCCACGATGGACAGTCCGACCACCGACGACGACGCCGAGGCCGAGGCGCTGCACCGGCTGCTGGAGCGGGAGGTCGTGCCGACGTTCTACCGGCTGGACGAGCGCGGCCTGCCGCCGCGCTGGCTCGCCATGATGCGCGCGTCCATCCGGCACACCGTCACCGCGTTCTCGGCCCGGAGGATGGTGCTGGACTACTTCGCCGAGTGCTACGGCCCCGCCGCCCGCCGCGTCGAGCAGCTCCGACTGCTGCCCGACTGGGGAGGCTGACCCACGCTCCCGGAAGCGCGCGGCATCCTGCTCTCGATGCGGCTCAGGCGCCGGCGGACACCCGTGGGTCCGCCTGGCGGGCGGACTCGGCGATCGCCTCCACGATCGCGGGCCAGCACGCCCGCGGGATGTCGTGCCCCATCGTCGGGAGCAGCAGCAGCCGGGCTCCAGGGATGGCCGCCGCCGTGCGATGGCCGTTCTCGACGGGCACCAGCGGATCGACCTCACCGTGGATCACGAGCGCCGGCAGGTCGAGGGCCTGCAGCTGCTCCTCGCGCGACCGCGCGGCGGCGATCGCGGCCAGCTGCCGAGCCGTGCCGCCAACGCTGACCGCGCGGTCGACCGCCCTGGTGCGCTTCCCCCGCGCCTCCTCCGGGTCGAAGTGCTCGGGCCCGGAGATCCGGCCGCTCACCCAGACCCCGTGCTCGATCATGCCGTCACGATCGGCCGGCGGCGGCTTCAACAGGGCCTCCGTCGCCGCGGGAGTGGCTGGCGCGTTGTCCCCCAGCCCGCCGGGCGCGGACATGATGGACGTCAGGCTGAGCACCGACGCCGGATGGCGGATGGCCAGCAGCTGGGCGATGAAGCCGCCCATCGAGGCGCCGACCACGTGGGCCGCCTCGATGCCGAGCGCATCCGCCACGCCGGCGGCGTCGTCGGCCATGTCCTCCAGCCGGTAGGCCGGCGGCCGCCTGCCCTGCAGCACCTCCATCACGTCCGGCACGCCCAGCTGGTCGAGCCTCGTGGAGAGGCCGACGTCCCGGTTGTCGTACCTGGTGACGTGGAAGCCACGATCGGCGAGCAGCTCGCAGAAGGGCTCGTCCCAGCTGATCATCTGAGCCCCCAGGCCGGCGATCAGCAGCAGCGGCGGGTGGCCCGGCTCGCCGAACGTGTCGTATTCGAACTCCAGCCCATTGGCCTTCACGCGTGGCACGACGTCGATCGTACTCCGACCCGGTACTCCGGTCTTGACATCGCGACCCGGAGGCGTGCAGCATGGAAGTTAACCGTTAACTTGTTTAGTGATGGAGGTGCCTATGGCAGATCCACCGGACAGGTCACGAGCCGCTGCGGTTCGGATTGTAGGGATGGTCCAATAAGCACGGAATCCCGAGCCGCAATCGGCCGGCCGTGAAGGTACGAGCTTCCTGAAGCCCAGGCACAAGCCGTACAGCCGGATCCAGCGGTGAACAGAGAGGAACAACGAGGGGCCAGCACGTGCGATGCTGGCCCCTCTTCTTGTCTACCGGGCCTACCGGCCGAGCATGCCGGCGCTGCTTCGACCCCGGCGGCCGGCCATCGCGCTGCGGTACAGCGAGGCGTACTGGGCCGCGGAACGGGCCCACGAGACGTCCTCTCGCATCGCACGGCGCACCAGGTGCGTCCACGTCGCGGCGTGCCGGTATGTCTCGACCGCTCGCACCACCGTGCCGAAGAGCTGCCAGGCGTCGTAGGGCTCGAACGAGAAGCCGAAGCCGCGGTCCGTGGTGGGGTCGAAGTCCTGGATCGTGTCCGCCAGACCCCCGGTGGCCCTGACGATCGGGATGGTGCCGTAGCGGAGGCTGATCAGCTGGGCCAGGCCGCACGGCTCGAACCGCGACGGCATCAGCAGCATGTCCGCGCCGGCGTAGAGGCGCTGCGCCAGCGCCGAGTCGAAGCCGATGTATGCCGCGATGCGCCCGGGGTGCTGCGCGCCCGCGTACCGGAACATGTCCTCGTAGCGCCTGTCTCCGGCGCCCAGCACCGCGAGCTGGATGTCGGTGCCGGTCAGCGCCGGCAGCGCCTGCTGGATCAGCTCCAGGCCCTTCTGCTCATAGAACCGTGAGATGAACGCGACCAGCGGCCGCATCCCGTCGGCCAGGCCCAGCTCGGTGCGGAGCGCGGCCTTGTCCAGCGCCTTCGGGCCCGGGTCCTCGGCGCTGTAGTGGTGGGGGATGGCGGGATCGGTGGCCGGGTCGAAGATTTCCGTGTCGATGCCGTTGACGATGCCGTAGAGCTTGTGAGCGTGTGCCCGCAGCAGCTCGTCCAGCCCCTCGCCGTACTCCGGCCGCTGGATCTCCTCCGCGTAGCGCTCGCTCACCGTGTTCACCACGTCGGCGAACGCGATGCCCCGGCCCATGAAGTTGACGACCTCGTCCAGGTGCGGAATGCCGACCCGGATCAGGCCCCAGCCCTCCAGCTCCGCCAGGCGCAGGGTCGCCGGCCCGAACTGCCCCTGGAAGGCCAGGTTGTGCAGCGTGAGCGCGGTGGCGATGCCGGACAGCTCGGCGTCCTCGGCGTAGAGCCGGTCGAGCAGGTTCGGGATCAGCGCCACATGCCAGTCGTGCATGTGGATCACCTCGGGCACGAAGCCGAGCGGGCGCAGCATCTCGATCGCCACCCTGGAGAGGTAGATGAACCGGGCGTCATCGTCACCGAACCCGTACATGCCGTCGCGGTCGTACAGGGCCGGACAGTCGACGAAGTACACCGGCACCGCGGCCAGCCGGCCCTCCAGGATCGAGCACTCCAGCGTCTGGTCGCCCAGCGGCACCCGAAGGTGGCCCAGCGTGACCTGCAGGCCGTGCCGCTCCGGCGACACCTGGCGGTAGCGCGGCAGGACCAGCCGGACGTCGTGGCCCTGGCGGTGGAGCTCCTTGGCGAGAGCCGCCGTCACGTCGGCGACGCCCCCGGCCTTGGCGAACGGCGCGACCTCAGCCGCTGCGATCAGGATCCGCAGCCGCCGGCCGTCGCCGTCACCGGCGCCGGGCGGCCCCGACCGCCGCGGCACGCGCAGGCCCAGCGAGCCCACCGGTGGCACGTGCTCGACGTCGCGCTCCTCCCTGGTCACCACCAGCGCGAGCTGCAGCGGCTCGCCGCCCGCCTTGTTCAGCGCGCGGAACGGGATCGAGAAACAGGTCGGCGACGGCACCGGCTCGCGGACGACGGGCAGCGCACCCGTCCGTCCCTCGTTGAGCCGGGCCACGGTCAGCTCGCCACCCTCGACCCGCACCACCGTCCCCGGCTCGAAACCCAGGTCGCTGATGGCGCCCGGCCGCAGCGGCGTCGCGAACGTCTCGCCGACCTCGTCGCCGCTCGCCATGCCTGACAGGTACAGCCAGAACCCGACGCCGGCCTCGGCCAGCTGGTCGGGCCCCAGCGGGCTGTCGATCCGCACGTGCAGCTGCGACTCGTCGCACCCGTACAGCAGGCGCTCCACCAGCTCCACCGGCTTGTGGAGTGCGCCGAACCCGCTCCCCACCTCGTAGCGGCCGGCCAGCCGCCAGGCGGCGTCGCCGGCGTCGTGGGGCGTGAAGAGGCCCTCCGGCAGCCGCCGGCCCTCGGCTGCCGCCTTGTCGAGGATCGGCCGGAAGAGCGTCGTCGGCGGCTTGGCGCCGAGCAGCTTGTACACGTTGCGCAGGTGGAGCCTGAACTGGTTGTCCCAGATCGTGTCCATGCCCGAGTCGTGCTTCCGGCTGAACCACCAGAACCAGTCCGAGCCCTCCACGATCCGGATCTCGCGCCATGCGCCGGGGATGCCGGCATCCTCCGGATGGTGCTTGGCGTAGTCCTCCAGCCAGTCGCGCGCCTCGGTGAGGTAGTCCCAGGCCACGGTGTGCTCGGGGTCTCCCACCCAGGTGTCCAGGCTGGTGCCGATCCAGCTCCCGGCATGGAGCCGCGGGAGCCGGTGGCGGAAGTCGTGCTGGTCGAGGAAGTCCACGACGGTGGTGCAGACGACGTCCTCCGCGCGGTCCAGCTCCTCGTACAGCCCGTTCAGGAAGTCGTGGCCCTCGCGGGGGTAGAAGTCCCACGCGTTCTCGCCGTCGAGCGCCACGACGACGAGGAAGTCCCGCTCGTCGCCCTGCTGCTCGCGGACGCGGCGCAGACGGCCCATGAAGTCACCGACGGCATCGCCCGCCGGCATGCGGTGGTAGTCGAACCCGATCAGGTTGCTGAGCAGGCTGTCGCGGAACACGACCGAGACGGCGCCGCCGTCGCGCTCGATCCGCCACGGCTGGTAGAGCAGCTCCGGCTGGTGCGGCCGGCCCTCGGCGTCGCGGCCCAGGTAGACGTCGATCGAGCGTCCGAGGACGGCGTCGTCGCCGAGCAACCAGTCGACGCCGGTCTGCACTGCCAGGCTGGCCACGCTCTCCCCCACCGCCAGCTCGGAAGGCCACATGCCGCGGGGCCGGACGCCGGTCAGACGCTGGAACTCGGCCCGCCCGGCCTCGATCTGCTCGAGCGCGTCCTCGCGGTGGGCGAAGGGGCGGGTGGGGAGCTGGATGTCGGGCAGCGCCTCGCGCGCGGACTGCAGGTCGCACAGCAGCGGCAGGATGGGGTGGTAGAAGGGCGAGAAGGTCAGCTCGGCCTGACCACGCGCGGCCAGCTTCGCGAAGTCCGGCACGATGCGCCGCACCATCTCGAGCTGGTCGGTGAACAGCGCCTCCTTGTCCGCCTCGGTGAAGTCCCGGTCCTGGGCCTTCAGGCGCGACAGACGGGGGTCCCGGTCCACCAGGGCCGGGTCGCACCAGGCCAGGTTGTACCAGACCTGGAGGTCGCGGACCTCCTCGGTCGTGAAGGCGTCGGTGTCCGAGCGGCTGGCGAGCTCGCGGTACCGCGGCGACGCCTGCACACGAAGGAAGCGCGGCGACTCGCGCATCCAGCGGAGTACGAAGGCGCGCTCCTCAGCGGTCAGGTCGTGGGCCGGCTTGCGGCTGAGGCGAAGGAAGAGGTCGTGGTCGCGCGCGGGATCGCCCGGGCGGCCGTAGTCGTCTATTTGAGTGAGGAGAGACGGCACCAGGTTGAAGGTCTGCCGCACGCGCGGGTAGCTGTCGAGCAAGGCCGTCATCTTGTGGTAGTCCTTGGTCGATCGCAGCCGAACCCACGGCAGCAGGTAGGTGTCGGTGAGGTCATCCTTGTAATACGGCTGGTGCATGTGCCAGAC
>DASYBH010000392.1:0-21676 GCA_036500885.1 Candidatus Dormiibacterota bacterium | reverse complement strand
CCGGCCGTGGCGGCGGGCCTGGTCGACGTCCAGGGCTACCTGCCCGAGCCGGCGGCCAGGGAGCGCGTGTGGGCACTCCTGGAGCGTGACGTCCGGAGCCTGTCGCGCGAGCTGGAGCTGGACCTCAGCCTGCCTCGCTAGCACGGTCTCGGAGCTGCGCCAGCTCGGTGATCGCGATGTGGCGGATCTGGGCCAGCGGGCGGCCGGCCTCACCAATGACCAGGACGTCGAGGTCGACGAAGCGGTGCCCCCTGCGCTCCCAGGCCGCGGCCACCAGCGCCCGCACCTCGACCGGCTCTCCGTCCCGGACGCTCGCCAGGTGGCGGGTGCGGGTCTCCACGTGAATCCACGGCGGGAGCTGCACGTTCGCCATCAGCACCTCGTTGCCGAGCCGAGCCGGCCAGGCGGGCTCCAGCCGCAGCGTGGTTTCCAGCGCGCCCAGCGCCTCTCCGGGCACGAAGACCGGAGCCCGGCGCTCGGCCGGCAGCGACGGGGCCGGATACCGGTCGACCACCGGCGCCGGCTCGACGCTCGACGGCGTCGCCCGCCCGGTCGCGCAGAGCTCGCCGGCGGGGTTGCGGGCCTCCAGGTCCAGTCCGCCCTCGGACTCGACCGCGGTCACGGTGACCTCCTCGCCGTCGTAGAAGGGCTGGAGGAAGCGGGCGGACATGGTGCCGGCCGATCGCCAGGCGTCGCCCCAGTGGCGCTCCGGCACCACGGCGACGTAGCCGTACACCGTCGCCCCCGGCACCAGCCCGCCCTGGAAGCCGAGCCGGCGGGCGAACTCGTCGTCGTGCACCGGGTTGACCGATCCCGGCTCGTTGATCGCGCGGACGCGGTGGATCATCAAGGTCACTGCCTCCCGACCAGCCCTCGGACCAGCCGCGCCACCGCGAGCTGGTAGGGCAGCGCGGTCCCGAGCAGCGCGCCCAGGGGCGGGGTGATCCACGCGAACCCGGACCGCCGGGTCCGCGTGACGACCAGCATGTAGACCACCACTCCCACGACGACGAGCGCCTGCCAGACCACGGCGAATCCCACCCAGCGCTTGACGGCGCCGCGCCTGGCCTCGAGCTCAGGCGCGCGCAACCCGGCGGCGAGGATCCGGTCATAGCCCAGGAACTGCACCACCAGGCAGCACACGAAGACGACCGCGGTGGCGACGATGAAGCTCAGGGCCGGATCAGATGGAGGCCGCTAGGGTCCGCAGGCAGCGGGTGCACACCCGCGCGCGCACCAACTGGTCACCCCTCCGCACCTTCCCGATCTGGAGGTTGGGCAGGAAGCGCCGGTTCGTGCGAACCTTCGAGTGGCTGACGTTGTGTCCGTACTGCGGTCCCTTGCCGCAGATCTCGCATCTCTTTGCCATTGTTTTTTGTGCTCCGGCTGTGGAACGAGGCCAGATTGTACCATGGGCGTGCTCATGAACCTCAGCGCCGCGGAGAAGGGGTCGATGCCAACCGGAACGCTTCGCTCGGCACGGGAACGAGGCCGGATCGAGGTCTTTCCCGCCGTCGTCGGCGCCATCGCCGGCCACGCCGCGATCGAATGCTACGGCGTCATGGGAATGGCGGCTCGGGGATTGCGCGACGGTGTCGCCACGCTGCTGCGCCGGGAGACGCTCCACCGCGGGGTCGAGGTCCGCGAGGTCGACGGGCAGCTCCTGATCGACGTCTACGTCGTCGTCCGGTACGGGGTGCGGATCACGGAAGTCGCGCACAACCTGAAGAGCGCGGTCCGTTTCGACGTGGAGCGGGCGACCGGCGTGCCGGTGGCGGAGGTGAACGTCTTCGTGCAGGGGGTACACGGAGATAACGGAAACGTCTAGGGCTGCCGGCGCGGGCGACGTGGACGGCCAGCTCCTCAAGCAGGCGCTGCTGGGCAGCCTGGCGTGGCTCGGCGTCCACCAGGAGGAGATCAACCGCCTGAACGTGTTCCCCGTACCCGATGGGGACACGGGCACGAACATGCTGCTGACGCTCCAGTCCGCCGTCGAGGACATTCGCGAGTCCCAGGCCACGGAGGTGAGCAAGATCGCCCGGGTGGCCGCCCACGGCAGCCTGATGGGCGCCCGCGGCAACTCCGGCGTGATCCTCTCCCAGATCTTTCGCGGCTTCGCCAGCGCCGTCCAGGACAAGTCGACCCTCCACCCGGCGGAGCTCGCCGAGGCCTTCGAGGAGGCGGCCAACGCCGCGTATCGCGCGGTCAGCAAGCCGACCGAGGGCACGATCCTCACGGTGGCCCGGCAGGCCGGCCGGAGCGCGTCCGGCGCGGCGCGGCAGCCGGGCGCCACGTCCGTGAGCGTCATGAAGGCCGCGGCGGCCGGCGCGCGCGCCGCCGTCGAGCGAACGCCGACGCAGCTCCGGATCCTGCGCGACGCCGGCGTGGTCGACGCGGGTGGGTACGGGCTGCAGATCATGCTCGAGGGCATGCTCCGCTCGGTCGAGGAGGTCGAGCAGGAGCTCGAACGGCGGGGCCCGGTCCGGCCGGCGGCGCAGGCGTCCCTGGACCTGCCGGAGGAGGGCTGGGGCTACTGCACCGAGTTCCTGGTCCACGGCGAGGACCTGGACGTCGAAGGCCTCCGCGAGGAGATCGCCGCGCTGGGCAACTCCGTGATCGTGGTCGGTGACGCCGAACTGGCCAAGGTCCACGTGCACACCGACGACCCATCCCAGGTCATCACGCTGGCCGCGCGCCACGGCCGGCTGGACCGCCTCAACGTGGGCGACATGTCGTCGCAGCACCGCCGCATCCGCGACGAGGGTGACGCCGCCGTGGGCGCCTCGGCGCCCGCGGAATCGGCGCCGGCAGGAGCGGCAGAGAACCGTCGGATGGCGGCGGCCGCCGGGCCGGTGCGCCCACCCGAGCCGCCGCGCGCGAACGGCGTGGGGATGGTCGCGGTCGTGTCCGGCCCGGGCATGGTGGAGATCTTCCGGAGTCTGGGCGTCGACGAGATCGTCGAGGGCGGCCAGACGATGAACCCGAGCACGAAGGACCTGCTCGCGGCGGTCGAGCGGCTGCCGTACGCGCAGGTGCTGCTGCTGCCCAACAACAAGAACGTGGTGCTGGCCGCATCGCAGGTGGATGACCTGACAGAGAAGGGGGTCCACGTCGTGGGGACGCACAGCGCGCCGCAGGGCGTCGCCGCGGTGGTGGCGTTCAACCCCGATCGCACCGCCGAGGAAAACATCGCCGCGATGCGGGAGGCGGCCGACCGGGTGCGCACGATCGAGGTGACCCACGCCGTGCGCGACACGCGCTCCAACGGCGTGGTCGTCAGGAAGGGCGACGTCATCGTGCTGATCGACGACAAGCTGGAGCACGCCGGCAAGGAGTACGGGTCGGTGGTCCAGGCCGCGCTCGACCGGATCGGCGCCGGCGACTACGAGCTGATCACGATCTACCGCGGCCAGCAGGCGACCGACTCGGAGGCGACGCACCTCACCGAGGCCATCCGCGGCACGTACCCGGGCCTGGAGGTCGAGGTCCAGTCCGGCGGCCAGGAGCACTATCCCTTCATCCTGTCGGTCGAGTAGTCTTCCGCGGTGACCAGTCGGTTCCGCGTCGTCACCGACTCGACGTCCGACGTCCCCACCGAGTGGCGTGAGCGCTTCGGCATCGAGGTGGTCCCGCTTCGCGTGCTGTTCGGCACCGAGTCCTTCCGCGATGGGGTGGACCTCGACGGCGCGCAGTTCTTCGAGCGTCTGGGGCGGGCCGAGCGCCTGCCGACGACGTCGGCGCCATCGCCCGGCGACTTCGCCGGGGTCTACGAGCGGCTCAGCCGCGAGTGCGAGGGCGTGGTCTCCATCCACATCAGCGGCGAGCTGTCCGGCACCGTCGAGGCGGCGAGGGTCGGCGCCCGGTCGGTGGAGGGGTTCCGCGTCCACGTGGTGGACAGCCGCTGCCTGACCGTCTGCGTCGCCCATCTCTGCCGGGTCGCGGCGGAGGCCGAGACGCTGGACGAGGCCGTGCGCCGTGTCGAGGAGCGGGTGCCGAGGCAGCGCGTCCTGGCGCTGCTGGACACCCTGCGCTACCTCGAGATGGGCGGCCGCATCGGGCGCGCGCAGGCGCTGCTGGGCACCATGCTCGACCTGAAGCCGATCCTCGGTCTGTCGGAGGGGCGGGTGGTGCCGCTGGACCGCGTGCGCACCCGGTCGAGAGCCATCCCCCGGCTGATCGAGCACCTGCGCAAGGACCTGCCCGTCGAGCGTCTGGCCGTGATGCACGCCGAGGCGCCCGGGGATGCAGAGCGCATCCGCACCCAGCTCGCGACCGAGCTGCCGGACGTCGAGGTGGAGATTGGCGAGCTCGGTGCGGTACTGGGCACCCACACCGGCCCGGGCACCGTGGGGATGGCCTACATCACGCGCTGAACCCCTTGACTCTCGCGCGTGCGAAGCTGGCACGCTGAGGGCCATGGACGGCGACCGCGGCGCGCTGCTCTCGATCGGCCGCTTCGCGAAGCGTGCGCGTCTCTCCGTGCACCAGCTGCGCCGGTATCACGACGCCGGCCTGTTGAAGGCGGCGCGGGTGGACGAGGAGTCGGGCTACCGCTACTACTCGCCGGCGCAGGCGGAGCGGGCGGAGGTGATCGCGCTGCTGCGGTCGCTGGACGTCCCGCTGGGCGAGATCCAGACGCTGCTGCGAGACCCCTCGGAGCCGACCGTCCGCAGGCTGCTGGCCCGCCACCGGGAGCGGCTGGAGGCGCGTCTGGCCGAGGCCGGGCAGCGCCTGCGCCTGCTCGACCTGCTGGCCAGCCAGGACTCGATCACCATGAGGAGGGTGGACGTGAACCGAGACGAGGTGGAGGTGCGAGTCGACTCGATCCGGACGCACCTGCCCGGCGACCGCCACGTGCTGCTGCTGCGCGAGCCGGACGGCAGGCGCGGCCTCTCACTGTGGATCGGGCCGTTCGAGGCGGCCGCGATCCAGTGCCAGCTGGACGGGGTCAGCTTCACCCGGCCGCTCACCTACGACCTGCTCCTGAGGGGCCTGGAGGTCGCCGGGACCAGGGTCGAGCGGGTCGTGGTCACCCACATCGCCGACAAGACCATCCACGCGCGGGTGGACGTGCGGGCCGGTGAGCGGCTGGAGGGCCTCGACGCCCGGCCGTCGGATGCGGTGAACCTCGCGCTCCGGACCGGTGCGCCCATCCTCGCCGCCGTCGACCTCCTGCGCGAGCAGCCGGCCCCGCCGGGCCGGGAGGTCGAGCTGGTGGACGAGGATGCTGGCCGGGTCGTGGCCAGGATCATCGCGGATCGACCGATCGAGCCCGGCTGGATCACCGCCGTCCAGGGAGGCCTCGGCCCGCCCGACCGGTGGCAGGTCGTGCGGGTCGAGGAGGTCGCCGGCGGGCGAGCTGTCGTTCGTCGCCTGGAGTCATGAGGCCGGGAGCCTGACGCTCTATCTGAATGAGTTGCTTCAGACCAATTCGGAATCAGCCGTTTTAGAGCGGTGCGGCCGAAGAGGCAGCCTTTTCGGCCGCACCGATCGGTCAGCTCTCCAGTGAAGCCTCCAGGGTGATCGCCGGGACGCCGGCCAGCGCCTTGGACACCGGGCAGTTGGCCTTGGCGCCCTCGGCCGCCTCCTGGAAGGCCGCGGCGTCCAGGCCGGGCACCCTGCCCCGCACGGTCAGGTGGATCGCGGTGATCCCCTGGCCCGGCTGGAAGGAGACGCGGGCGGACGTGTCCAGCCGCTCGGGCGCGTGCCCCGCGTTCCCCAGGCCGAACGAGAGCGCCATCGCGAAGCAGCTGGCGTGCGCCGCTGCGATCAGCTCCTCAGGGCTGGTTCCCGATTCGCGCGACTCGGCCCGGGCCCGCCAGGTCAGGGCCTGCTCGCCGATGGCGCCGCTGGCCGCCCTGACCGTGCCGCTGCCGCTGGGGAGATCGCCCTGCCACGTCGCGGACGCGCTGCTGTCGACTGCCATGTCATTCCTCCGTGACGCGCGCGGGCGCGCCCTAGCTCGATCGGTTGGTGAGGTCCAACAGCGTACTGGCCCGGCGAGCGGGCGGTACCTGGCGGAAGTGGGCCGGCAGCAGCCGGTTCGCCACAGGCAGGCACCGCCGCGCCGTGCGGAAGCCCAGTCGCTCGAACGCGCCCCAGCGGAGGCCGTACGCGAGCCGCAGGCGCTCGGGGAGCAGGCCGGCGGTCACGATCTCGACCGGCCGGAAGAGCGGGGGCGGCACGCGGCGCACCGGTGGGCGGAGCACCGCGCCGGCCAGTTGCCGCGCAAGCCCGTCGATCACCAGCTCGTCGCCGGCCAGCATGTCCGTCACGTACGCGTCGAACTCGTCCAGGCCGTCCGGGTAGCGCGCGTTGGCCAGGCCCAGAAGCCCGCCGATCAGCTTCGCCTCCTGGTAGTACGTCTCGCGCTCGTCCCGCGACAGCGGCCGGACGAACGCCGTGTACGTGGCCAGCGCGCTGTCGATCAGCGTCGCGTGCACCCACAGCAGGAGCCCGGGGTCCGTCGCCGAGTAGCCGGCGCCGTGCACGCGCTGGTGCACCGCGTTGATCTGACGGGCGGCGGTCAGCGCCTGCTGGCGCGTGCCGAAGGTGAGGGCGAGCGTCAGCTCCAGCGTGCGGATCAGCCGCGACAGCGGTCGCTGCTGGAAGTCGCTGTGCTCGGCCACGCCGGCCGCCACGCTCGGGTGGGCGATCTGCATGAGCAGCGCCCTGCCGCCGCCCAGGAGCAGGGCGGGCTCCTGGTTGATCCGCCAGGTCGCGGAGTCGGGACGGAACAGGTTGGGCAAGGCGGTTCTTAAGGTAGACGTCCGTGGATGGTCTCGCCGTTCTCGAATGGTGTCGCGCCCGCCCCGGGGCGACCGAGGAGCTCCCCTTCGGCCCCGACACCCTGGTGTTCAAGGTTGGGGGCCGCATCTTCGCGATCACGGAGGCGAGGCCCGATCCGACCACGGTGAGCCTCAAGTGCGACCCCGATCGGGCGGAGCTGATGCGCGCGCAGCATGGAGCGGTCACGCCCGGGTACCACCTGAACAAGCGGCACTGGAACACGGTCCGGCTGGACGGCAGCCTGCCCCCGGACCTCGTCGAGGAGCTCCTGGACCACTCGTACATGCTGATCCTGGACGGCCTGCCCAGGAGCGCCCGCTCCGCGCTGCGGGCTCAGGCGGCGCTGCTGCGCGGGCGTGAGCTGCTGGAGCGGGCCGCGTTCCGCACGGGCGACTTCGACGCCGCCGAGGCGGAGCTGGCCACGGCGCGCGACATCGCCGAGGCGGCGGGCGACCAGGCCACGCTGGCCGGCGCGCTCGATCAGCTCGGCACCGTGCGCCACTGGCGCAACCTGGAGTCGCGCCGCCCGGACGGCGGCGGCCGCGCCGGTGCCGACCATGCGGCGGTGGACGAGGAGCTCGACCTGGTCGAGGGGGCGCTGGCGCTGCG
Source organism: Candidatus Dormiibacterota bacterium (assembly GCA_036500885.1). Taxonomy (GTDB): domain Bacteria; phylum Chloroflexota; class Dormibacteria; order Dormibacterales; family Dormibacteraceae; genus CF-161. The sequence continues at coordinate 14,278 of DASYBH010000392.1, read as the reverse complement.
GCGCCGGCTCGGCGACGACGCGGGCATCGCCGAATCCGCCTTCCACGCCGGCCTGGTCCACCAGCTCTTCACCGGTCGCTGGGACCTGGCCGAGGAGCTGTTCCAGGAGGCGCACACGCTGGCCGGCGCCTCCGGCGATCCCCTGCTGCGCTCAGAGGTGCACCGGCATCTGGGTGCGGTCAGGTGGCATGCGCGCGACTTCGATGGCGCCCTTCGCGAGCTGACCATCTCGCTGGAGCTCCGGGAGTCGGGCGGCATGACGGACCGGGTGCCGAGCGCTCTGATCGCCATGGGTCAGGTCGGGCTGGACGCCGGCCGGCGCTCCGAGGGAATCGACCACCTGCGCCGCGGCGTAGAGATGGCCGAGCGGATCGGCCTCCGCGAGCTCCTCGTCGCGCCGGCCCGGCGCGCGCTTGCGGAGGCCCTCGCGGCCGAGGAGGAGGCATGATCCTGAGCGAGCCCCGCGTGCGGCGGGACGACTTCACGGCCAGGACCGGGTGGCGCTTCGAGCCTGAGGGCGCCTGCCGGGGCGATCTCTGCGTGCCGCTGCCGGCCCCGCCCGGCGAGTGGCTGGACGCCGGCCCCCTGGCGCAGCGGCTGGGCATGCCGCTGGTGCGCGACGAGGCCGCCGGGCTCTGGGCCCTCGGGCCGGAGTCGCTGGGCCGCGTGATCCAGACCGCCGAGGCGCCGGACCTGCGCCTGCCGGACTGGCGGGGCGCGCCGTTCGCCCTCTCGTCGCTGCGCGGGCAGAAGGTTTTGCTGCTCGCCTGGGCCTCGTGGTGAGGCTGCCGGTTCGACCTGCCCGTGTGGCAGGAGCTGCGTGAGGAGCTCCACCCGAAGGGGCTGGAGGTCGTCACCGTCGCGCTCGATCTCAAGGGCGTCGAGACCGCGGGGCGCTGGATCGAGGCGGCCGCGCCGCGTCACCCGGCGCTGATCGACCGGGCGCACGTCCTCGACGAGCACCTGGGAATCGTCAACGTCCCGTCCGGGGTCTGGATCGACGAGGCCGGGCTGATCGTCCGGCCGGCGGAGCCGGCGTTTCCCAAGCGCGCGGCCCGTCGGGACGCGCCGCTGCCGGACAACCTGGACCCGTACCAGCTGGAGGTGCTGCGCGAGGCCCGGCGCATCCGCACCGAGCCGGACCGCTACGTGGAGGCGCTGCGGGACTGGGTGGACAACGGCCCGGCCTCACGCTTCGCCCTGTCGCCCGACGAGGTGCTGCGCCGCTCCGGGGACCGTGGCCAGGACCGCAGCCTGGCGGCCGCCCACTTCGAGCTGGCCCAGCACCTGTGGCGTGAGGGTCGGGAGGCCGAGGCGACCCCGCACTTCCGGCAGGCCCGCCGGCTCCAGCCGGCCAACTGGACGTACAAGCGCCAGGCGTGGGTGCTTGCCAACCGCTTCCAGGCCCCGTCCGAGCAGTTGGAGGGGGACTGGCTGTCCGACGTCCGCGAGATCGGGGCCGAGAACTACTACCCGCCGCTGGACATGTGAGGCGTTCTGGCCCCTCCCCCCTCGCCGGGGGAGGTGGCCGCCCCAGCGCCTCCTCGGCGCCGGATCGATCAATCCTCTCGGTCCGCGCGTTCATTTGTTACGAGCGAGCGACCCGATCGCGGGCGGCGCCGGTGAGAGCCGGCAGGGGCGCTCGCTCGAAATCGCTGAATACCCTCCCTCCTTCCTTCCTGACCGGCCCCGCCCCCCGGGGCCGGTCACCCTCTCCAACTCGGCCAGGGAAATTTCCAGGCCAACCGAACAATCCGGGCCGCCCATGCGTCTCCCGAAAAGTGATGGGAAGGAAGGGAAGGCGACCATGATCTCGTCGACCTTGCGTTGGGTCACGAGCATGGGTGAGCTCACGCTCCTCTTCGGCGCAGCCCTGCGCGGCTCGATGCGCCGTCCCTTCTACTGGCGCGAGCTGCTGGAGCAGTGCCGGTTCATCCTCACCGCGAACTTCGTACCGCTCCTCCTGACCGGCCTCGGCTTCGGCACGATCGTGTCGCTCGAGGCCGGCCACTTCTTCCGCTCGGCCAGCGCCGAATATCGCCTGGGCGGCTTCACGGTGATGTCCAACATCCGCGAGTTCGCGCCGGTGGCGACCGGCCTCATGGTCGCCGCCGTCAGCGGCACGGCGATCGTGGCCGACCTCGGGGCGCGCCAGGTCCGCTCGGAGCTGGAGGCGCTCAGCGTGATGGGCCTCAGCAACGTGCTCTTCATCGTCGTCCCCCGAGCGCTCGCGCTGATGCTGATGACGGCCCTCTACAACTTCCCGATGATCGTCTTCACCATGGTCGCCTCGTACGCGGTCGGGGTGATCGTGGTGGGCGTGAACGCGGGCGCCTTCATGGCCAGCTTCTTCACGCAGGGCACTGTCGTCGACGTGATCGGCGGCGAGGTGAAGTGCGTGATCTTCGGGGCGATCATCGCCGCGATCTCCATCGCCAGAGGGGTCTCCGCCCGGGGCGGAGCCGAGGGTGTGGCCACGGCCGTGCACTCCTCGGTGATCTGGTCCTTCGTCGGCGTCCTGGGCTTCGAGTACCTGTTCACGCCGACCGTGCTGGCGCTGTTCCACGACCAGCTGACGCTGAGGTAGGAGGAGAAAGAGTTTGGCCTCGCCACCGGTCGCCGAGCGCGGGCCCTTCTGGGCGCCGGGCCTCCAGCCGTTCGACGTGCTCGGCGATGTCATCACCTTCGCGGTGCGCGGGCTGGCCGGCATCCCGCGGGGCCTCCGCCACAGCGGCGAGATCTGGTGGTACGCGGCCTTCCTGGCCATCGGCTCGACCCCGGTCGCGCTGGTGATCACGTACTTCAGCGGGTCCGAGTGCTCGGTGGAGGCCTACTACTCGCTCCACCAGCTCGGCGGCGCCGAGTCGCTGGCCGGCGTCTTCAACTCCCTCTGCGACCTGCGCGAGATCACGCCTCTTTTCTTCGGCTTCGCGGTCGGGGCCAAGGTCGGCTGCGGCCTGGTCGCCGAGCTCGGGACGATGCGCGTCAACGAGGAGATCGACGCGCTGGAGACCATGGGCGTCAACTCCGTCCGCTACCTGGTCTCGACCCGGATGCTGGCGGCCCTGATGGTCATGCCGCTCATGTACGTGCTGGCGCTGGCCGGCAGCTTCCTGGCCAGCTGGATCGTGCAGCACTTCCAGATCGGGCTCATCTCCGATGGCGTCTACTTCAGCTATTTCTGGCGGTTCACGAACTTGCAAGACCTGCTCTTCTCGACGATCAAGGCCGTCGTGTTCGCGTTCACGATCATCTGCGTGGCCGTGTACTACGGCTACCACGTGACCGGCGGTCCCGTCGGCATCGGCCGCGCCGTGGCCAAGACGATGGCGCTGAGCCTGATGCTGACGGTCGTCCTCAACGCGGTCCTGACCCAGATCTTCTGGGGCGTCAACCCGAATCTCCCCATACCGACGTGATGCGCCGCACCCAGCCCATGGCCGTGTTCGCTCCGCGCGATGGAGTGGACCCCGTGATCGAGTGCATCGGCGTCGAGAAGACGTTCGGGCGCCACCGGGTGCTGGCGGGGATCGACTGCCGCATCACCCGCGGCCAGATCACCGTGATCATGGGGCCGTCCGGCACCGGCAAGTCCGTGCTCCTGCGCCACTTCGTCGGGCTGCTGAAGCCGGATCGCGGCGACGTGTTCGTCGAGGGGCGAAGCGTGCCGAGCCTGCGCGAGGAGGCGCTCCTCGAGCTGCGCCGCGACATGGGCATGCTCTTCCAGGACGGCGCCCTCTTCAGCTCGATGAACCTGTACGACAACGTCGCCTTCCCGCTGCGCCACCACACGCGCAGGTCGGAGCGGGAGGTCAGGGACATCGTGATGGCGCGGCTGGAGGAGGTCGGCCTCGCCGGCGCCGAGCGGAAGATGCCCAACGAGCTGTCCGGCGGCATGCGCAAGCGCGCCGGCTTCGCGAGGGCCCTGGTGCTGGAGCCGAAGATCCTGCTCTTCGACGAGCCGGACTCCGGTCTGGACCCGGTGCGCACCGCCCTGCTGTGCGAGCTGATCAGGGAGATCCAGCGCCGGTACGCCTCGACTGCCGTGGTGATCAGCCATGACACCAAGGCGGTGTTCGAGGTGGCCGACAACGTGATCCTGCTCCACGGCGGGAGGGTGGTCGAGCAGGGGCCGCAGCTGCAGCTCCGCGAGTCCACGAACGAGTTCACCCGGCAGTTCATCAGGGGAGCGGTCCACGGGCCGCTGGCAATGGATTGAGGGGGAGAGCTGCCTAGATGACCACCCTGCTCAGGCGACTCGAGCTGGGCGTGGCCTTCGTGGCCGTGGTGGCCGCCGGGATCGGCGCCGGCCGCCTGCTGCCGCAGGCCGCCCCGTACCAGATCAAGGTTCCGGTGGTCGACGCGGCGGGGCTCTCGCCGGGCAGCGACCTGATGATCGCGGGCGCGAAGGCCGGCCGCGTCGAGAGCATCGCGCTGGCGTCCGGCGCCGCGCTGGTCACGGTCAGCGTCGACGCGGAGCACGCGCCGCTGCGCCGGGACGCCATCGTGAGCGTGCGGCCCAAGAGCCTGCTCGGCGAGCGCTACCTGGCGCTCGACCCCGGCCAGGCGGCCGAGGCGCTGCCCACCGGCGCGACCCTGCCGCGGACCTCGGTCATGAGCTCCACCAGCCTGGAGGACGTGATCAACACGTTCGACCAGCCGACGCGCGACAAGCTGCAGACGCTGGTCGTCGAGCTGGGCGGCGGCGTGGCCGGGCGCGGCCAGGACGTCAACTTCGGACTGGCCGCCGGGCGCCAGGACCTCGACAGCCTGCGCGGCGTCGCGGCCACCCTGGCCAGCCGGGACGCGGAGCTGAAGAGCGTGATCGCCAACCTGGACAGCGTCACGCAGGAGCTGGCCCGCAGCGACCGCCGCCAGGAGCTGGGCGCGCTGATCCAGAACCTGGAGGCGCTGCTGCACAACCTGGCCGGCCAGGAGGCCCAGCTCCAGCAGGCGCTGCTCGAGACCAACGCCGCCCTGACCCGTACGGCCAACAGCCTGGACGGGACGGGCGGCAGCCTGGCCGACATCGCCCACCAGCTCCCGGCCACCGTGCACCTCGCGGACCTGATCATGGCCGACCTGAGCCCCGCCTCGGCCGAGATCCTGCCGCACATGGGTGAGCTCAACGCCGCGATCGGCAACGGGCCCTCGGTGTTCGGCGGCAGGGATGCCAACGGCTTCGCGACCCGCATCTCGCCGATCGTCGGCTGCGCCACGGTCAGCCTCTGCCCGAACCTGGCCGGCGGCTCGTCGGCCGTCGACTTCCTGCTCGCGCAGGTCGGCGGGGCCCGCGCGGCCGGAGGGGGGAAGCCATGAGGAGCCGCACCAACCTGCCCGTGTTCCTCGGCTACGCCGGGATCTGCCTGGTGGTGCTCGGGCTCCTGGCCGGCCAGATGGGCGGCGAGTTCCTGCTCCGGCCCGCGTACATGGTCTCGGCCGTGTTCGCCAGCGGCGTCCAGCTGGTCGCCGGCGACGACGTGACGATCGACGGCTTCCGCGTGGGCCGCGTGGAGTCGCTGCGGCCGACCTCCCAGGGCGCTGAGGTGCTGATGAAGCTGCACCCGGAGTACGCGCCCCTGTTCAGGGACGTGCGGGCGATGATCAAGAGCAAGAACCTGCTGGGCGAGACGTACGTCGAGCTCAACCGCGGCACCCCGCAGGCGGGCCCGCTCCCGGACGGCGGACGCATCGAGCTGGCCCACACGCTGACGCCGGTCGAGGTGGACCAGGTGCTGAGCGTGCTCGACGCCGACACGCGCCAGAACCTGGTGGTGCTCGTCAACGAGCTCGGCGAGTCGGTGCAGGGACGCGGCCAGGACCTGAACGCGTCGTCCGCCGACCTGCGCGACGTGGCGCGGTCGGTGGAGACGATCGCGCGGGCGGTGGCCGGCCAGACCGACCACCTGGACACGCTGCTGGTCGACCTGCGCAAGGTGCTGGAGACGCTGGCCGCCTACCACACGCAGCTCCAGGCGCTCGTCACCGACTGGGACCGGCTGATGCGCACGCTGGCTTCGCGTGAGACGGACCTGCAGGGTGTGATCGTCCAGGAGGACCGGGTGATCACGATCCTGGACCAGACGCTGGCCGGCGGCAACGCCCAGGGCCTGCACGACGCGATCGCGGAGGCCCCCGGGCTGCTCGACAACACCAACCACTACCTGGCCAACGGGCAGGTGATCTTCGGCGACCTGAACGCCGACGCGCCGGCAGTCGCCGACGTGTTCTCGCGCCTGGCCTCCTCGATGAGCGGCCGGGATCCCCAGGGCGACAACATGTGGCGGGTCTACACCGTCGCCAGTGCGGGCACCGTGAGCCTGCCCTGCATCACCGGGGGGAAATGCCCATGACCCGAAGGACCACCTCCAACCTGGCCATGGTCAGCGCCTTCACCCTGCTCTGCCTCGGCGGGCTGGGCTTCCTGGCGGCGAGCATGGGCCTGGAGGTACCCGGCCTCCGCCAGGGCTGGCGTCTCGAGGCGAGCTTCGCCGGCGTGCAGGGCCTCGTCGCCCAGTCGGACGTGGACGTGTCCGGCGTGCGCGTCGGCCGGGTGACCCGCCTCGCCCCCGACGGGCAGGGCGGCTCGCTGGTGACGATGGCGATCGAGAGCCCCATCCGCCTGCGCGAGGACACGCGGGCGGTGCTGCGGCCCAAGACGTTGATCGGCGAGAAGTACGTCGAGCTGGTGCGCCGGCCGGGGTCGACCGCTCCCTACGTATCCGACGGCCACGTCCTCCCCCGGGCGCAGACCGGGCAGGCCGTGGAGATCGACGCGGTGCTGAACTCGCTCGACCCGCAGACCCGCGCGGCGCTCTCGCAGTCCCTGCGGCAGCTGGGCGTGGCGGTGGCCGATCGCCAGGGCGACATCAACGCGGCCATCCCCGAGGTCGAGCAGGCGGCCGCCAACCTGCGACCGATCGCGCAGCTCGCCGACGCGCGCCAGCAGGAGATCGACCGGATCCTCACCGACCTTGCGGTCATCCTGGCCGCGCTCGCCGACGAGCAGGACGCGCTCGGCCGGGTCATCGTCAGCGGCGACACCGCGACGAGCGCGCTGGCGAAGCGGGACCAGCAGCTGGCCGGGACGATCCAGCAGGCGGACAGGCTCTTCGCGTCGCTGGACCAGGTGCTGGCCGGCGCGACGCCCGCCGACCGCGCGGCGCTGGCGCAGGCGCCTGGGACGATCGCCTCCGGCCGCCAGCTCCTGTCCACGCTCAACCCGGCCGTGGACCGGCTGCTGCCGGAGCTGCTGCTGGCGCAGGTCAACTACCCGAACAACCAGCTCTCGGTCAGCCATCCGCAGGCGATCAGCCTGGCGTACGAATGGATCTCCGCCTTCTCCCAGACCGACTCGCAGGGTCACGCCTTCCGCATCACCCCGGTCCTGGACCTGTCCACGGCCCTCCGCCAGCCCGCGCTGCCCACCGCGCTGCCGGCGGTGCCCGGGGTCGCGACCCCGGCGGCGCAGCCCGCTCCCGCCGCCGGCGTGGGGACGGCGCGGAGCCCTTCCGGCGGGGCGCTCCTGGGCATCCCGTCGGCGGTCCAGGTGCTGTTGGGGCTTCCGAAGCAATGAGGCTGGTCGCGCTGCTGTCGCTGCTGATCGCCGGGGCAGGCGGCGTCCTGGGCCTGGGCGTCTACGGCCAGAGCCGGCCCTACCAGGTGACGGCCTACGTCGTGTCGGCATCGCAGGTGGTGCCGGGCAACGACGTCGTGCTGGGCGGCGTGCCGGTGGGCCGCGTGAGCGCGGTCGACCTGGCGTCCGACGCCGGCCCGGCCGGGGCCACGATCACGATCCAGGTCGACCGGAGGTTCGTGCCGCTGCACCGGGGCACGCGGGTGACGCTGCGGCCCAAGGGGGTGCTCGGCAACATGTACGTCGAGCTGACACCCTCCGGCGCGGGCGCCGCCATCCCGTCGGGTGGGACGATCCCGGTCCAGGACACGGCCGCCCCGGTCACCCTGGACCAGGTCACGGACATCTTCGACGCGCAGACCAGGCAGGCGATGCAGACCCTCAACCGCCAGGGCGGTGTGGCGCTGCAGGGGCGGGGGCCCGACGTCAACCACGTCCTGCGGCGGCTGCCCCAGGTGTCCGCCGACCTGGCCGCCACGGCCGGCGCCGTGGACAACCGCGACCAGGAGCTGAACGCGCTGACGATCGAGTTCGACCGGATCGCGTCGCAGGTGTCGGGTGAGGACAGGTCGCTGCGCGGCGAGATCAGCAACGGCGCGACGCTGCTGGACACGCTCGCCGCCCACCAGCAGCGGCTCCAGGACGAGCTGGTCGCGGCCAACAGCTCGCTGTCCTCGCTGAACGGGGCGCTGGGCGGGCACGAGGCCTCGCTGAACCAGCTCTTGAAGGAGCAGCCGGCGCTGCTCGACGAGCTGCGGCGGTTCGAGGCGAGCTCGACGACCACGTTCAGCACGATCGATCCGTGCATCAACGACATCTTCAACACGCTGGCGGAGCTGCGCAGCGCCACCGACTACGCGCACCCCGCCGGGTCGACAGACGGCAACGGCCTCATGCTCCGCGTCGACCCCCAGCTTGCCGGCGCCACCAACGGCTCCTTCGCGCCGTCCGCGAGGTGCAGCGGATGACGCTGTACCGCGGCAACCCGCTGGTGGCCGGCCTGGCGGCGGTGGCCGTGATCGTGGCGATCACGCTGGTCGCGGTCGCCATCAACACGAGCTTCGGCCTGCCGGGCAATCTCAGCCTGGGCTGGCCGCCCTCGCGCGACTACACGCTGCGCGCGGCCTTCGCCGATGCCAACGGACTGGTCAAGGGCGCGAGCGTCCAGGTGGCCGGAGACCCGATCGGCCAGGTGACCGACGTGCGCGCCAGCGGCCGGCGGGCCATCGTGGAGATGCGCATCGACCACCGCTTCGCGCCGGTGCACCGGGGCACGATCGCCCGCATCCGCTATTCGACGCTGCTGGCCCAGAAGTACGTCGAGCTGTCGCCGGCAGCGGGCACCCAGCCGCTGTCGGGCGGGGCGACCATCCCGAGCGACCAGACCGTCACGCCGGTCGACTTCGACCAGTTCCTGTCGACGCTCGACCCCGAGACGCGGCGTCAGGCACAGGTGCTGGTGCAGCAGCTCGGCGGCGGCGTGCAGGGTCGCGGCGAGACGGTGAACGTCCTGCTGGACCAGCTCTCCGGCCTGGCCGGTGAGTCGCGGGCCGGGCTGGGCACCCTCGACCGCCACGACGCCGACCTCAGCTCGATCACCGCCAACCTGGCGGTGACCAGCGGGCGCCTGGCCCAGAGCCGCCAGCAGCTCGGCGACCTCGTGGCCAGCAGCGCGTCGGTCGCGGGCACCCTGAGCGAGAACGACCGCAGCCTGGATGACCTGCTGGTGCACCTGGCCCGCACCGGCGACTCCGTGAACCAGACGCTGAACGGCAACGAGGGCAACCTGCACGACACGGTCACCTCGCTGGACCCGTTCCTCGTGGGTCTGAACAGCAACCTCGCCACCACGTACCCGTACCTGCACGGCAGCCGGGCGGAGCTGCGTGACGCGTCCAACTTCCTGATCCCGTACATCGGCAGCGCCATCGCTCAGCGGGACGCGGGCGGCAACTTCCTGCGTGAGTACCTCGTCCTGGACACGTGCGTCGACCAGCGCAGCGCGACCCCGGCCAACCCGGCCACGGGCGCCGGCTGCCTGGCCAACGTGTCGTTGGGCGGCCCGGCCGCCGCACCGCAGGCGCACGCTCCGCCGGCGCCGCCCCTCGCCGCGACCGCCCCGGCAGCGGGCGCCGCGAAGCGGGCCGGCGCCACGCCGACCCCCTGTCCCAGCGCCCTGATCAATGTTCCGCCGGTGGCCCTGCCATCGCCGCTGCCCCAGGTGGTCTGCCCGAGCCCCTCGCCGTGCCAGCCGGGCCAGCCGACGCCCACACCGACGCCGACCCCCTCACCCAGCCCGACGCCGTCGAGCTGCACCTCGGTCACCGGGGCGGTGGGCGGCGTGACGCAGGTCCTCCCGAAACCGCTGCCCAGCGTCATCGGGGCGCTGCTGGGGCTCCCGTGATGGCTCGCTCACGCGTGCTCGGACTCGCCACCGTGGCCGGCGCCCTGCTGCTCCTGGCCGTGCTGTTCAACCCGCCGGCGCTGCCCTGGCAGCAGACGCTGCACGTCAGCCTGGAGGCCGCCTCCTTCGGTCAGCTGAACCCGCAGGCGGGCGTGGAGCTGGACGGGATCAAGGTGGGCGTGGTCGACGGCGTCGACCTGCGGGGCGGCCGCCCGATGATCCGGATCTCGGTCGACCGCGCGTACGCGGACCTGCTGCATGCCGACATGTCCGCCGCCATCCGCCCGCACGGTCTGCTGGGTCCGCGCTACGTCCAGCTGGACGGCGGCAGGCTCGGCCGTCTGGCCGACGGCGCCGTCATCCCGATCTCGCGGGTCCGGGTGTCCACCGAGCTGGACGAGGTGCTGAACGCGCTGCAGCCGGACGTCCGGCAGAGCCTCCAGACCCTGATCATCGAGCTGGGCGCGGGCGCCGACGGCCGCGGGCAGGACGTCAACGACGCGCTGAAGTCGCTTGGAGCCGCGACCGACGACCTGGCCACGGTGACGGCCACGCTGCACCGGCGCGACCAGGACGTGGCGGGCACCATCGTCGCCAGCGAGCGGTTGAACCGCGACCTGCAGAACGCCCCGCTGGACGCGCAGATCCGCGACACCGACCGGGTGCTCGCCGGGCTCGTCCAGGTCGACGGCTCGATCGGCCACGGCATCGACCACACCGCGAACACGCTGCAGGCGCTGGACGTGGTCCTCGGCGGCAACTCCGGCAACCTGGCGAGGACGATCGACGAGGCGCCCGCCACGGTGACGCGCCTGCGCACGGTGCTGGCCTCCGCGACCGGGCTGGTCAACGGCGTCAACCCGGCCGTGCCCGCGCTGATGACCGCGATCGTGGAGTCCGAGAGCGCCTTCTCCGGCTCCGACGCCAACGGCCACTTCGTGCGAATCATGACGCTGAGCGGCACCTGCACGATCGGCCTGGAGATGGGCTGCGCCACGCCCGCGACAGCGGTGTCGAGCAGGCCCGCGACCGCCATCCAGTCGAACGGGCCGGGGCAGGCCTCGGTGCCGGCGCCGGCCGCTCAAGCGGCGCCACCCCGGTCGCACAGCAGCGACCAGGACCTCCTGAGGTTGTTCCTTGGAAACCACTAGACAGGGCAAGACGAGACGCCGCAGGCCGAGGCGGGCCCCCGCCGCGAGGATCCCCTCCTCGAGGGCCCTCAGGCCGGTCGCGGCCGGCGGCGGAGGTGACGGCGATGGCGCCTCCCGCCTGGCGGCGGCGGGCACCGCGCCCGTCGCGCGCACCGCGCTGCCGCTGCTCCTCGCCCTGCTCCTGACGGTGCTGGCCGGCTTCGGCGTCACCCGCGTGCGCTTCGACGCCTCGGCCGACCTGCTGGCCGACACCGGCTCGGCCGCCTACGCCGACCAGGTCCGCTTCGCCGACTTCTTCGGCGCCGACCCGGTCGTGGTGATGGCCGAGCCGCCGAAGGGCCAGCCGCTGCTGACGCCCAACCGCATGGTCGGCATGGCGCAGCTGGAGGGCGACCTCTCCCGCCTGCACGGCGTCCGGCACGTCTATGGGCCCGGCACGCTGGTCAACACGTTCGCCAGCGAGGTGACCCGGCGGGCGCTCGACCTCTGCGGCACGCAGGGCCAGCAGGCCGAGAGCAAGGCGGTGGCGGATGCCAAGGCGGCGGGCAGGAGCGGGGCCGACCAGACCGCGGCCGGCCAGACCGCGTTCGACACCTCGGTCCGCGCCTGCGCCCAGCAGCTGGCGGCGCAGTACCCCAGCCTGGGGGCGCCTGAGCTGAACAACCCCGCCTTCTACCAGGAGCTGCTGCTGGAGCCGGACGGCTCGGTGCGGCCCTTCTGGAAGGCGGTGCTGCCCGACACCAACCACGCGCTGATCACGGTGCGGATGGATCGGGGTGCATCTCTGGCCGACGTGCAGGCGGTCGTCGATCGCGTGCGGCACGCGACCAGCGGTCCCGCCACGCGGGCGGTGGCGATCAGCACCGGCCAGACCGTGAACACCCCCACCACCGCCGGTGAGCTGGCCGGGACGCGCTTCGCGGTGACCGGCACGCCCGCCGTTGCGGCCGAGCTGGCCGCCGCGGTGCGCAGCTCGCTGATCTACCTGCTGCCGCTGACGGTCCTGGCCATGCTGGCCATCAGCGCGCTGGTGCTGCGGGTCCGGTACCGGCTGCTTGCCGTGCCGCTCTCGCTGCTCGCGGGTTTGTGGGCCGGCGGGACCGGCGCGCTGGTCGGGCTGCCCCTGACCCCCGCGACGCTCGTGGTGCTGCCGGTCGTGCTCGGGCTGACCACGGACTACGTGCTCCAGGCGGTCAACCGGCTTGCGGAGGAGACGGGCGAGGACCGCGTCCTCCAGGCGGCCAGGGCGATCGTGCCCGCGACGGCGCTGGCGGCGGTTGCGACAGTGGCCGGCGTCCTCGCGTTCGCCGTCTCCACGGTGCCGCTCGTCCGGCAGTTCGCGATCTTCATGGCGATCGGCGTCCTCGCCTCAGTCCTGGCCGGCCTCCTGGTCGGCCTGCCGGTCGTCGCCTTCCTGGTGCGCCGTCTCCCTCCCGGGGCGCGCGCCAGCGCCCCGCCCTCATGGGAGCGTCTCGCCCGCGCCGGGCGCTTGCCCCGACCGCTCGTCCTCCCTCTCGCGGCGGTTGGAGTGCTCGGCTGGGCGGCGCTCCCGTTCATCCACGTCGAGACCGACCCCGTGCGGCTGCTGCCGCCGGGGTCCCAGTCGGTGCAGCAGGCCGAGCAGGTGCGTCAGGCGGTCGGCTCGGTGGGCGAGCTCGACCTCGTGGTGGTCGGGGGCGACATCACCGCGCCCGCGGCCGTCGCCTGGCTGGCCGGCGCCGAGGGCCGCCTGGCGGGCAGGGACCTCGTCCCCATCACCGGCTTGCCGCAGTTCCTGACCACGTTCAACTACGGCCAGCCGCCGGACGCCGCCACGACGAAGGTGATCCTGGACCGGCTGCCGTCATACCTGACGCAGGCGGTGGCGAGCCCCGACCATCACCTGGCTCGGGTGGCATTCGGCGTACCGCGGCTGACGTCGGTCGCCGAGGACCAGGGCCTGGTGGGCCGCGTCGATCGCGCCGGGCAGCCGCCGGCCGGCTACCGTGCCTACCCGGCCGGGCTGGCGGTGGTGGCGGCCTCGGCCCTGGACCGGCTGACCGCGGACCGGGTCAGCCTGACCCTGCTCGCGCTGGGGCTGGTCCTGGCCGTCCTGCTGGTCGCGTACCGGCGTCCGCTGCCGGCGCTGGCAGCGGTGCTGCCGGCGGTCGTGGCGGCCGGCTGGGCGACCGGCCTGATGTGGCTGACCGGCGCCAGGGAGACGCCGATCACGGTGCTGCTGGGGGGCGTGGTGGTGGCGTTCGCCACCGAGTTCAGCGTGCTGTGGCTGGCGCGCTACCGCTCGGAGCGCGCGAGCGGCGCCATTCCCGCCGTCGCCGCCTCGGTCGCCTCGCGGCGCGTCGGCCCGGCCGTCGTGGCCTCGGCGGCCGCGCTGGTGGCGGGCTTCGCCGCGCTGGCGGTGAGCCCGGTGCCGATGGTGCGCGACTTCGGGCTCTGGTGCGCCGGTGACCTGGCGCTGGCCACGGTCGCGGTGCTGGTCATGCTCCCGCCCGCGGCGCGGGCATGGCTGCGCTGATGCGCCGGGCTGCGCTGGCGGCGATCGTGGCCGGGACCATCGCGATCGTCGCCGTCCTGGATGCGGCGCCGCCGGCACCGGCCTCTGCCGATCTGCTGCCCACTCCACTGCCGTCCCTTCTGCCGGTGCGGGTGCCGCTCCCCACCGCGCCGGTCAGCCAGACCGTGAACCAGGTCGTGGGCGGCGTCACGCACGCCGTGCCGGCTCCGGGCAACAGCTTGCCACTACACCCATCGCAGTCCGGTCAGCCCGCGTCCGCCGCTTCGAGCGGCGGCGCGGGCGCCGGCGTCGGGAGCGCGGGCCCGGGAGGCGAACAGCCGGCCGCGGCCGCCCCGCAGCCGCAGCCGCAGGCATCCCACGAGCCCTCACCGGAGGAACGGTCGGCGCTGCCGGACGAACCGCGGAGGGCCGCGCTGGAGGACCAGCAGGCGTGGCTGGGGGACGCGGCCGCCGGCCTGGACCAGCAGGACGGCGCCACGGCGGTGAGCGAGGGGGGCGGTGAGGGCCTGTTCGGCTGGCCGATCGCCTTCGCCGGACATCCGCCGATCACCCAGCGCTTCGGCTGCACGGAC
>DASYBH010000391.1:0-8188 GCA_036500885.1 Candidatus Dormiibacterota bacterium | reverse complement strand
GACCCTGGTTCGAACGACGGATGCCGGCGAGGCGGCGCGCCTGCGGGCGGCCGGCGCCCGGCAGGTGCGCCACGCGCACGACATGGTGCTGGAGCCGCTCGGCCCAGCAGGGCCGGGGACGCCGCCACTGCCGGCCGGCCTTCGCATGCACGGCGTCACCGGCCAGGGGTCGCGGCTCGCGCTGGTGTCCCGGGCGGCGTACGCGCCGGGTCATCCCGATGCCGCGGACCTCGCGGCCGCCGAGCGGAGCTATGCCGAGCTGCTCTCCGGAGAGTCCGCCGGCCCGGTCATGGAGCCGGCGTCCGCCGCCGTCACGGACGACTCCGGCGAGACGCTGGTGGCGGCGATCGTCGTCACCTGGCTCGGACCGTTGCCGTGGGGCTGGGACGGCGGCCCGTGGGTGGCCGACATCTTCGTGGTGCCGTCCAACCAGGGCCGGGGCCTCGGGACGCTGCTCCTGACCTGGGCGATCGCCACCTGCCGGGCGGCGGGCGAACCGCGAATCGGGCTGTCGGTGACGGACGGCAACCCGGCCGAGCGCCTCTACGCCGCGCTCGGCTTTCGCCGCCGGCGCACGCTGTTCCTGCTCGACACGGGATGAGTCGCGCCGCCGTCACCGGTGCGTGGCGTTCGGTTCGAGCCAGCTCCTCGTGCGCGCCACCGCGCGCTGCCACGACGCGTAGCCGGAGGCCCTGCGGTCCTCGGTCCACGACGGTTCCCAGGCGCGGTCGACCCGCCAGTTGGCGCGCAGCTCGTCGAGGTCGGACCACAGTCCGATCGCGAGGCCGGCCGCGTACGCCGCGCCCAGCGCGGTCGTCTCGCTGACGATCGGCCGCACGACGGGCCTGCCCAGCACGTCGGCCTGGAGCTGCATGAGCAGGTCGTTGCGGGTGGCGCCGCCGTCCACCTTGAGCGTGGTCAGGGCGATGCCCGAGTCAGACGCCATCGCCTCCGCCACGTCGCGGGTCTGGTAGCAGATCGCCTCCAGCGTGGCCCTGGCGATGTGCCGCCGGTCGACATAGCGGGTCAGGCCGACGATGGCGCCCCGGGCGTACATGTCCCAGTGCGGCGCGAAGAGGCCGGAGAACGCCGGCACGAAGTAGGCCCCGCCGGAGTCCTCGACCTGCCCGGCCAGCGTCTCCGTCTCCTCGGCCGTGCCGATCAGGCCGAGGCTGTCACGCAGCCACTGCACAGCCGCGCCGGTCACCGCGATCGAGCCCTCCAGGGCGTAGGTGCAGGCGCGATCGCCGAGACGATAGGCGGTCGTCGTCAGCAGCCCGCTCCGCGAAGGGACCGCCTCCGCGCCGGTGTTGAGGAGCATGAAGTTGCCGGTCCCGTACGTGTTCTTGGCCTCGCCGGCGGCGTAGCAGGCCTGTCCGAACACGGCCGCCTGCTGGTCGCCGAGGTCGGCGCACAGCGGCACCGCGCCCCCAACCGGCCCATCCTCCAGGGTCCGCCCGTACGGTTCGCTGGACGAGCGGATCTCGGGCAGCATCGCGCGCGGCACGGCCAGACGGTCGAGCAGCTCGTCGTCCCAGGTCAGACGGCGGAGGTCCATCAGCATGGTGCGGGAGGCGTTCGTGCAGTCGGTGACGTGGACGCCGCCGCGGGGACCGCCCGTCAGCCACCAGAGCAGCCAGGTGTCCATGGTGCCGAACAGCAGCTCGCCCCTGACCGCCCTGTCCCGCGCGCCGTCCACGTTGTCGAGCAGCCAGCGCAGCTTCGGGCCCGAGAAGTACGTGGCCGGCAGCAGCCCGGTCCGCTCGCGGATCAGCGGCTCGAGCCCGTCGTCGATCAGCGCCTGGCACAGCTCGGTCGTGCGGGTGTCCTGCCAGACGATGGCGTTGGCGATCGGCCGGCCGGTCGCCCGCTCCCAGACGACGGTGGTCTCGCGCTGGTTCGCGACCCCGATCGCCGCCAGCTGGCCGGCCGCGATGCCGCCATCGCGCAGCGCCAGGGCGATGACCTCCCGGGTGGTCGCCCAGACCTCCAGGGGATCGTGCTCCACCCAGCCGGGCCGGGGGTGGATCTGACTGTGCTCGCGGTAGGCGGACGCCACCACGCGCCCGTCGTGGCTGAACACCATGAAGCGGGTGCCGGTCGTGCCCTGGTCGACCGCGGCTGCGTAGCGCACGTGCTGCTCGGTCACGCGAACAGGCTAAGCCTCACCTCTCCGTTAGGCTTCTGGTGATGGCCAGGGCACATGACGCGCCTGCCGCGGTCGGGGCCTGCGTCGCCGGCTGCGACCCGGCCGCCCGGCGCTATCACCCCGGAGTCCGACCCGGTGTCTGAGGTCACCCGGCGGGAGCTGATGAGGCGCGCGGCCGCAGCCGGCCTGGGCGCCGCGCTCGTCCCCGGTCCCGGCGTGCCGGACCTCACGCCGGCCGAGGCCACGCTGGGGGACGGCCGCATGGGCGCCCGGATCCGCGCCTACCGGAAGCGGCTGGGGCTCTCCCAAGAGGTGGTCGCTCACCGTCTGGGGAAGTCGCGGCGCTGGCTTCAGAAGGTCGAGGCCGGGGAGTTGCTCGTGGAGAAGCTCCACGACGTGCTGGAGCTCGCCGACGTGCTCCACGTGCAGCCCTCCGAACTGGTCGACCGGCCGGTGCCCGCGGTCACCAGCAGGCCCGCCGGGCAGGACCTGATTGTGCCGCTGCGCGCCGCGCTGCTATCAGCGCCGTACGGCACCCGGCCGCTGATCGGGCCGGAGCCCTCGCGCGTGCACGCAGACTTCGAGCTGGCCTGCCAGCTGCATCGGGCCAGGCGGTACGTCGAGCTGGTCCAGATGCTGCCAGAGCTGGTTGCCGGCGGACGCGACTGGCTCGCGCATGCACCGGACGAGCAGCTGGAAGGCGCCTCCTGGCTGCTCCTCAACGTGCACTGCATGACCAGCGCCCTCTGCCAGCGCTTCGGCGACCTGGGCCTGGCCTGGGTCGCGGCGACCCTCGCCGACCAGGTGGCCGAGCGGATGGGCCTGCCCCTACAGCAGGCGGTGGTCGCCCGCCGCATGGTCAACCTCCTCTTCTACGAGGGCCGCTACCGCGAGGCCGGCGACGGCGCGATGACGGCCGCCGAGCAACTGGCCAGCACGCGGCAGACGCCCGAGCAGCAGTCGGCCCACGGATTCCTGGTGCTGAAGGGCGCCGTGGCGGCGGCGCGCCTCGACGATGCCACCAGGGCCTGGCGGATCCACGGCGAGGCCGCCCGGCTGGCCGAGCGCATGGGCGCCGTGGACGCCGACCACCTGTGGACGGCCTTCGGGCCGGCCAACGTGGAGCTGCACAGCCTGGACCTGGCCCTCAACCTCGGCAACCCGCGCGAGGCCGTGCGCCGCGCCGATCGGCTCGACCCCCGCCGGCTGGCGGTGCCGGAGCGGAAGGCGCGGTACTGGATCGACGTCTCCCGGGCGCACATGGCCGAGAGCAGGCGCGACGACGCGGCCGCCGTCAGCGCGCTCCTCGAGGCCGAGCGCATCGACCCCTGGGAGGTCCAGCATCAGGCCGTCGTGCGCGCGGTCGTGCGCGTCCTCCTGCACCGCGAGCGACAGTCGGCGACGCCCGGTTTGCGCGGGCTGGCCGAGCGGGTGGGAGTGCTCGCCTCGGCCTGAGCGCCAGCGGCGATCGCCTCGCTGGTCTTCGGCGGCATCCGCACCGGGTGACCACCACCGGCGGCGAACGTCCGAGGTACCACGTCGAACCCCTGCTACGGGGCGCTCATGTTGCTCTCGCCCGGCGCAACATCGTCAGCATCTACTCGATCCGGGACCGGCGACGAGCCGAGGAGGATGCTCGGCGCCTGCACGGCGATCCTCCGGATGCGAACGGGAGTGCGCACTCCGAGCCTGCTGGTCATACACGCTGATCGGGTGCCGCACCGCGGCGCACCGTTCGAGCACGTTGGCTTCGGGTTGCGGGAGGTGTCGAACCGTGCACCAGCTCATCGCGAGCCCCTTCCTCGACGACTACCTGGTGCTGCGCCCAGGCAGCACCCGCGGGCTCAAGATCCCGCACGGCAGGTACCTCGAGCTGAAGCACGCCGGCGCCGAGGCCTGCCCGGGCTGGCTGGCCGACCGCCACCACTGCGCGCCCCGGCTTCTCCGCCGGGGCGTGCCCGTACCCGGCCGCTACACTGCTCGCCAGAAACCCACCCCCGTCTCCGCACCGATCGAGGAACGTCCATGCAACGCACCGACTGGGTCGATCTCCCTCATGGCCTCCGCCGCGTCATCGAGTCCCGAACGGGCCCGGTGCGGGCGGCAACGACTGCCACTGAGGGGCAGAACTCCGAGGTCGCGGCGTTCCTCGACACCGCGGCGGGTACGGTGTTCCTCAAGGGCCTGCGCAGCGACCACCCCCGCGTCTGGACGCAGGAGCGGGAGGCGATGGTCAACCCCTACGTCCGGCACGTCGGCCCGCGTCTGCTCTGGCACGTCGAGGCCGAGGGCTGGAACGTGCTCGGCTTCGAGCACGTGGCCGGCCGCCACGCCGACTACTCGCCCGGATCCCCCGACCTGCCCCTCGTCATCGACGCGATGTGCTGGCTCGGGCAGACCACCTGTCCCGACCTGCCGTTGAAGCGGTCGGACGAGCGCTGGGCCGGCTACGTGGACGACCCCGCAGCGCTCGAGCTGCTGTGCGGCAACACCCTGCTCCACACCGACTACAACCCCATGAACGTCCTGGTCGCCGGGGACGTCGCCCGCATCGTGGACTGGGCCTGGCCGACGCGCGGTGCGGCCTGGATCGACCCTGCCTGCCTCGCCCTGCGGCTGATGGCCGCCGGCCACCGGCCTGCTGAGGCGGAGGCCTGGGCGGCTCGGGTCCCGGCCTGGATCGAGGCGTCGCGGGAGGCGATCGACACCTTCGCGCTAATCAGCGTCCGCATGTGGGACGAGATCGCCACCGACGACCCCCAGCCCTGGAAGCGGCGGATGAAGGCCACGGTCCAGGAGTGGGCGACCTTCCGCTACCTGAAGGCCTGACCCGCCAGCGCGACTAGACACCGTGTATGGGACCGCGCCTGGTCACGGTGCTCAGCCGCCCTCGGCCGCGAACGGCATCGATACGAGGTCGGGTGAGAGCGCGCCCGGCGGCCACCTTGCCCTCGTGACGCCGGACCGAGCACCGGGCCACCAGGTCGACGTCCGGCAGGTCCGCCCCCGGCCGGCGTTCGTGGCCAGCAGCCGCCGGCCCCCGATCGCGAGCATCGTCGCCAGCGACGTGCCCAGCTTCCGACGTCGGCGGCTCACGCCCCCCGTCTTCACGTCGACCCGGACCACGCCACGACCAGGTGCAGCGGGGCACCGGGGACGGAGGCCGGCCGTGCGACCGTCCAGCCGGTCAGTCCGCGGTGGCGCGGGGGACGCGCCAGAGGCGCACCGTCTTGTCGTCGCCGGCGGAGGCGAGCCAGGAGCCGCCGGGGCTGATGGCGAGGGCGTTCACGGCGCCGGTATGGCCGGAGAGCGTCGCGCGGGGCGAGCCATCAGCGGTGTTCCACAGGCGCACGGTCCCGTCGCTGCCGGCGGAGGCGAGCCAGGAGCCGTCGGGGCTGATGGCCAGCGCGTTCACGGCGCCCGTATGGCCGGAGAGCGTGGAACGGGCGGAGCCGGTGATGTTCAGCAGCCGAATGGTCGCGTTCCTGCCGATGCAGGCCAGCCACGCGCCGTCAGGGGCGATGGCCACCGACTGCCGCACGCCCTGGCTTCGCGCGAGCGTGTTGAGAGGAGCGCCGTCGGAGCTGCGCCGCAGCATGATCCAGTCGTCGCCGGCGGAGACGAGCCACGGGCCGTTGGGGCTGATCGCCACCCCCCGGACGGGGCCGGCGTGACCGAAGGCGGTGGCGTCGTTGGACCCATCCGCGGCGTTCCACAGCCGAACGGTCTGGTCCTGGCTGGCGGAGGCGAGACGTGAGCCGTCGGGGCTGACGGCCAGCGCGTTGACTCCGTCCGAGTGGCCGACGAGCGTGCGGCTGGAGCCGGTGGCGACGGTCCACAGCCGCACGGTGTGGTCGTTGCTGGCGGAGGCGAGCCACGAGCCGTCCGGGCTGATGGCCAGCGCGTTCACGGACCCGTCGTGTCCGGCGAGGGTGGAGCGGTGGGAGCCGTCGACGGATGTCCACAGCCGCACGATGCCGGCGGCGTCGGCGGAGGCGAGCCATGAGCCGTCGGGGCTGATCGCGACGGCGCGCACCCGTGCGGTGTGGCCGCCCAGGACGTGACCGGTGTCTCCCGCCAGCTGCAGGGCCTGGGCCGCGGTCCAGCGGCGGTCGTGGAGCAGGGCCTCGAGCTCGGCGGCCTCCGGTCCGCCGTCCCTTCCGGCCTCGCGCAGGTGGTAGTCGAGGTGCTGCCACAGATAGGGCTCGTCGCTGCTCATCTCCCACCAGGCGGTCCCGGGGCGGTTGTCGCTCGGTGGCAGGCCCACCCGGTGCGCGTCCAGCAGCGCCCGGTGGTATCTCGCCAGCCGGCCGGCGCTGACGCGCAGCACGGAGCGCACGTGCACCGCGGTGGGGCCGCTGTCCTCGATCAGGGCGTCGTTCGCCAGCTCCCTGCACAGCCGCGCGACGTCCGGTCCATCCATGTTCCAGTAGCGGCCCAGCGTCGAGAGCGGGACGTCGATGTCGTCCGGGAACACCGCCAGCTGCAGGTAGCGCTCGAGCCGCTCGGGGCGGCCGTCCTCGAGCAGTCTCAGGCTCGCGTTCATGCACGCTCGCACGGCAGCGGTGCGCGCCGCGTCCTCGGCGCCGAGCGCCGGGTCCAGCACGGCCGGGCCTCCCGCCGCCAGGCCGGCCTCGACGTGCGCGGCCGCCAGCGCCACGCTCGCCCCCAGCTCGCGGCGGTCCCGAACGGCCCGCCTGGCCAGACGCACCAGGGTGAGCGACCCGCCCGCCCTCCTGGCGAGCTCCTCCATCTCGGGCCCACCCTCGGAGCTCAGACCGTGTCCGAGCAGCGCCAGCGCCTCCCTGTCCGTCACCGCGGCCACCCGGACCTGGACCGCCTCGTCCGGCAGGACCGACCGGTCGCGGGTCGTGACCAGCCGCGCGCAGGCGCCGAGCAGAAAGGGCTGCAGCTGGTCGGAGTGCCTGACGTCGTCCACCACCAGCAGGCGCCGCTCCTGCTCGAGCAGGCGGCCGAGGTGGCTTCCCGCGGCCTCGGGGTCGCGGAAGTCAGGACGCTGGCCGGAGAGCGTCGCCGCCAGGTCGTTGATCTTGGCGACCAGCGCCTCGTCGGACACGACCTTGTCCCCCAGCGTCGCCCAGAGCACCCCTCCGGGAAAGCGGTTCCTGACCTGGTGGCACACGTGGGTCGCGAGCACCCTCTTGCCGGAGCCGGCATCGCCCCACAGACCGATGGTCCTCGGCGCCGGGACGTCCAGCAGCTCGATCACCCGCGACACCAGCTCGCGGCGCTCGACGTGCGGCTCGGGCAGCTGGGGGGCCATGAACGGCGGCGCGCGGAGGACGACGCCGGCATCGGCGTCGGAGCCGTGACGCCGCAGCTCGATCAGGGCGTGGTGCAGCTCGAACTCCAGCTCCTGCGGCGTCGTGACGCGCACGACCGTCACGGGGCCGTCCATCAGCCGGCGGCGAAAGTCCTCCTGCCGCTGGGCGTTGTCCAGGTCGCGAATGTGGCGGGCGGGCAGGGGAACCACGCCGTCCTCGTTGAGGAGGAAGACCAGGCACGGCATGGCCCGTTCCGTGGCGTGCTGGAACTCCAGCTCCGTGTACGACCGCTCGAGCGGGTCGCCGCGCACCAGGGAGCCGTACCGGAAGCCGATGATGCCGACGTACACATCCGCCTCCGCGACCGCCTGCCGGCTGTAGTCCGCCGGCCGCTGGTTGCGAGCGGTGAAGTACGCCATATCGGTGATGCCGAGCTGGGCCCGAATCACGGCGGCCTCGGCGGCGGCCACGAACGACCGGTCCCGTGGGAACTCCCGAAGCTCGGAGGTGTGCCCGAGGAACACGCGCCTCAATGGCCCCCGCACGTTCCGAAAGATACGACTCTGGCGCCGGCGTCATCTGGTGGTCAACCGGCTGACGGACGAGGCCGCGCAGGTGGATGCCCGGCCGGCTCAGGGCTCCAGCAGCAGATCGCGTGTCTCGTCGAGCAGCCGGCCGAGCTGTTCGCGTGGCACGCTGTAGACGATCCGCGGACCGTCCTTGCGCGAGTCGAGCAGCCCCGCGTCGCGCAGCA
>DASYBH010000390.1:0-11518 GCA_036500885.1 Candidatus Dormiibacterota bacterium | reverse complement strand
ACCACGAAGCCCTCGACCGCGCCGGTCGTGAAGCGCATCGCCGCACCGTCCGGCACGGCCGCCGCGGCCATCACCGGCAGCCATGAAGCCCCGGCCGGCACCAGCTCCCGGGGGGCGCCGGGAGGCTCCGGCGCCAGGCGGTCGGCCGCGGCCCCGGCCACCCCGCCCGCCACCGCGGCCGCCGCGGCGGTGCCGGCGGTCACCAGCAGCCGGCGCCGCGAGAGCGATCGCCGGGCCGGTTCGCCGACCAGCTCCTCGCGCAGGCGACGGCCAAGCCGGTCCACGAAGGCCGGGTCCGGGAGATCCGCCCCGGTCCGGACGGCCCGCAGTCTGGCGGCGGCCCGCATCGCGGCCAGCTCGTCCGGCGAAGCGCGGAAGCGGCGCGGGCGCCGGTTCTTGAGCAGCGCGTCGACGAAACGCGAGAGACGCCTCTCGGGACCGCCCATCTACCGGATGTCCTCGTCGAGCTCGGCCGCGCGGCGCAGCGCCCGATGCTGCAGGACCCGCGCGTTGCCTGCCGTCACCCCCATCTCCGCCGCGGCCTGTCGGACGGACAGACCGCGCAGGAAGCGCAGCTCGAGGATCTGCCGGAAACGGTCCGGCAGGAGGGAGAGCAGCCCGGCGGCCCGGCGACTCGCCTCGTTCCCGGTGGCCACGTTCCCGTCATGAGAGATGGCGGCGACGTCGTCGACCAGCACCGCGGTGGGTGGCGCGGCGTAGTGGCGTCGCCAGTGGTCGGCCACGACGGTGCGGACCGTGGCCGCCAGGTACGCCCGCACGCTCGGGAGCGGCGCCGGCAGCTGCAGGCGGGGCAGGGCGGCGAGGAACACCTCCTCGGTCAGGTCCTCGGCGTCCGGCCGGTTGCCGACGTGCCGGTGGACCAGCCGGTAGATGGCCTCCACGTTGTCCGTGTACACCGCCTCCCAGTCCGCGTACGAGCCGCCTGTGACGACCCTGAGGGCCGGTTCTCCGTCTGCCATCTCCTGACGCATTGGTGTACGGGTGGCTGTTACACATTCTGGTCCGCGGTGCCGCCGTCTGAGGGATGCTCCCCGAGCCCTCCCGAGAGCTCCGCCCAGACGCGCACCACCTGCCGGCGCAGCTCGTCCCTGCCGCCCGTGTTCTCGATCACGTGCGTGGCCAGCGCGCGCTTCTCCTCGATCGGCAGCTGCGCGGCCATGCGGGCGCGGGCCTGCTCCACGCTCATGCCGCGCAGCTCGACGAGGCGCCGCAGCGCCACCTCGTCGGGCGCGTAGACGAGGAGCACGGTCTCGAAGGCTCCCGCGCCGCGCGCCTCGAACAGCAGCGGGATGTCCAGCACCACGACCGGGTCGCCGCGCTCGACCGCCTCCTGCTGGCGCTCCGCCATCCACTGCCGGACCAGCGGGTGGACGATGCCGTTCAGCCGGCGCCGGGCTTCGGGGTCCCCGAAGACGACGTCCGCCAGACGCGCGCGGTCGAGATCGCCGTCAGGGGTCAGGATGCCGTCGCCGAACTCCGCGACGAGCTGGCGCAGGCCGTCGCTGCCGCGCGACTGGACGGCCCTGGTCGCCTCGTCGGCGTCGATCACGGTGGCGCCGAGCTCGCGCAGCATCGCCGCGACGGTGCTCTTGCCGGTGCCGATTCCTCCGGTCAGGCCCACGGTTCTCATTACCGCTAGGATGTTGCGGCAGTGGCCGATGAGGACAAGCTCGACGCGATCGTGGTGGGCGCCGGTCCAGCGGGGACGGCTGCCGCACTGACCATGGCCAGGGCGGGGCTGCAGGTCGCCCTGATCGAGAAGGGTGTCAAGCCCGGCTCCAAGAACGTGATGGGCGGCATCCTCTACAACCATTACCTCGAGGAGCTGGTGGGGGAGGCCTGGAAGCAGGCTCCGCTGGAGCGCCCGATCATCGAGGAGCAGCGGTGGATGATGACGACCGAGGCCGCCATCCGCCTGCTCGGCTACAAGAACCTTCGCAACCGCGCGCACCCGCATTCGTTCTCGGTGCTGCGGGCCCGGTTCGACGAGTGGTTCGCCGCCCGGGCGGAGGAGGCCGGCGCCTTCCTGATCCCCGAGACCGTGGTCGAGGAGCTGATCACGAAGGACGGCAGGGTGGTCGGCGTTCGAACCGGCCGCGAGGGCGACCTGTACGCCGACGTGGTCGTCGTCTGCGAGGGGATCGGCCTGGGCAGCAACCTGCTGGTCAAGGCCGGGCTCAAGAAGCCCCTCGCGGCCAACCAGGCCGCCATGGCCGTCAAGGAGATCATCGCCCTCGACCCCGCGGTGATCGAGTCCCGGTTCAACTGCGAGCCCGGCGAGGGCGCCTCGATCGAGTGCTACGGCGACGCGACCCGCGGGCTGTCCGGCTTCATGTTCATCTACACGAACCGCGACACGCTGAGCGTGGGCGGTGGCGCGCTGCTGAGCGAGATGTCCGACACGCGGCTCTCACGCGAGGAGCTGGCCAGGCGGACGCCGAACGCGCTGATGAACCATTTCAAGGAGCACCCGGCCATCCGGCCGCTGCTGCAGGGCGGTGAGACGGTCGAGTACCTGGCCAAGATGATCCCCGAGGGCGGCTACCGGGGCATCCCCAAGGTCTACGGCAACGGCTACCTGGTCTGCGGCGACGCGGCCATGCTGTCCAACCCGGTCCACCGCGAGGGCTCCAACCTCGCCATGGAGAGTGGGCGCCTGGCCGGCGAGACCGTCGTCCAGGCGAAGGAGCGTGGCGATTTCAGCGAGGCCTCGCTCCGCGACTACCGGGTCAAGCTGGACCGCAGCTGGATCATGGCCGACATGCGGAAGTACGACGGCGCGGTGCCGCTGCTGGAGCACAACCCTCAGATGCTCGGCAAGTACGTGCAGCTGCTGGACCGCGGCCTCGACGAGTTCTTTCGCGTCGACGGCGTCTCGAAGTGGGACAAGCAGTCGCGGATCCTGCGGATGTTCCGCAAGGAGGGCGGCATCCGGATGGTGCTGGACACCATCAAGGCCGGCTGGATCCTGGGACGGCCGATCCACCGGTAGGGCCACGCCCCTCACCGGCGGGATCGCGCCGATACGGGCCGAGCGCAGGCCACGTGCCGGACGGCGCGATGCCCTACCGGCCGACCGTCACCTGGATCGTGTGATAGCCGGTCGCCCCGCTCGGGTAGCTGGGCGCCTGGTCGCTCGTCTGCAGCTCGCCGCCGCCGTCACGGGCGCGGACGACCAGGGTGTGCACGCCCTCGGCGTCGGGGCTCCAGCTCGCCGTCCACAGCGTCCACGTCAGCGGGGACAGCACCGGCTTCAGGTCCGCCGGCGCCCACGAGTGGCCGCCGTCGGCGCTCCACTCCACGACCTGCACGCCGCGCCGGCCGGCGAACGCGACACCCGCCAGCTGGACCGCCCCCATCCGCACCACCGCGCCTGACTGCGGCGAGTCGAACCGCGACGTCGTCCGCACGACAGACTGGGTGTCCCAACCCTGCTGCTCCCAGAAGCCGCCGCCCTCCGAGCTGGCGAGGTCGATCGACTCGAGCCACTTCGGCCCCTTCATGCCGTAGCGGCCGGGGATCAGCATCCGGGCGGGGAAGCCGTGCAGGTCGGGCAGGGGAGCGCCGTCCAGCTGGTGGGCCACCATGATCTCGGGCGACTCCATCACCACGGACAGCGGCAGGCTCTCCGTGTAGCCGTCGTGGGCGCGGAAGTTGACGGCGCCGGCTCCCGGGCGCGGCTCCGCCATGGTCAGCAGGTCGCGCAGCGGCACGCCCGTGAACCGGCCGGTGCTCATGAGGTTGCCGCCGACGTCGTTGCTGATGCACTCCAGCGTCACGTACTGCGTCGTCGCCGGCACGGCGCGCAGGTCCTGGTAGCTCAGGCGCAGCGGCCGCCCGACCAGGCCGCCCACCCGCAGCGACCAGCCGCTGGATGGGACCGTGGGGTCGGAGAAGTTCTTGGACACCCGGTAGAAGTGCTCGACCGGCGTCAGCTCCGGCACCGGTCCGCTCAGGCCGGACTCGGGCGGCGCCACGATCACACGGACCCAGTCCGGCACCTTCAGGACCCCGAGCAGCACCAGGCTGCCGGCGCCCACCAGCACGGGCGCGGTGGTGATCAGACGGCGGCGGCCCATGTCGGCGGGCGCCTCCGCCGGCCGGGCCCAGGCCAGGTCCCACACCAGCCAGTAGACGACGAAGACCAGCGCCCAGATCACCGGCGTGGTCGCGCCGCCGCCGAGGCCGAGCAGACCCAGGCCGCCGATGGGGAGCAGGGCGAAGGTCACGACCGCCCACGCGACCGCGGCCGCCACCAGCCCGACCCTGCCGAGGCCGAGGCGCTCGGACGCCAGGCCCGCCAGCGCTCCCAGCGCCGCCAGCGCGACGACCATCGTCACGATCAGGCCGGCCTCCTCCATCACCTTGCCCGCGTGCTGCAGGTTGTCGATCAGGAAGCCGAACACCGGTCCCGGCATCGCCGAGAGGATGGGCTGCTGGAGCAGGTCGGGCAGCGACCGGATCCCCGTGACCAGTGCGCCCACGTACATGGCGCACGCCGTGGCCAGCCCGGCCACGAGACCGGCCAACCCTCCGCGCCGCAACCCCTGGAGCGTCATTGCACCGCAGCCTACCGCCGAGTTGGCTACAGGTCAGTGACAAGCTCGGGTGGCGTGGTGGGTGAACCGCCTTCTGGCCGCAGATCTAGGCTCCTGGCTTGGTTAAATGACGACTTGTGTCCAAGTCACCGCTGACCGCAGACGATCTGTCGCGCTTCCGCTGGGTCGACCACGTGCGCTTGAGCCCGTCGGGTGACCGCGTCGCCTACCAGGTGACATGGGCCGACATGGAGGCGCGCCAGAATTGCGGCAGGGTCCTGGTCGGGCCGGCCGAGCCGGGCGTGCCCGCCCGCGAGCTCGGGGCCGACGTGAGTCGTGACCACTCACCGGAGTGGTCGCCCGACGGCACGCGCCTCGCCTTCCTCAGCCGGCGCGGCGCCCGCGACCAGCTGGTCGTGGCGCCGGCAGACGGGGGCGAGGCCGTCGTGCTCACCGCCATCCCGGACGGCGTCTCGTCCCCGGCCTGGTCGCCCGACGGCCGCCTCGTGGCCTTCCTGGGCCGCGTCCTCGCGGATCGCGACGCCGTCGTCGACGACCCGCGGTCGCCAGAGGGTGAGGAGCAGACGAGGCGGCCGCCCATCGCGCGCGTCGTCCGGCGGCTGGACTACAAGCGGGACGGCGTCGGGTACCTGGACGGACGCTACCCGCACCTGTTCGTGGTCGCCGCCGGCGGCGGTGAGCCGCGCCAGCTCACCGCCGGGGCCTGGTCCGTGGGCGGCTTCTCCTGGGCGCCGGATGGCCGGTCGCTGGCCGTGGTCGGCGACGCCGAGCCCGGCGCCGACCTTCGCCGCACGCAGCGCCTGTACCGCGTGGACCTGGATGGCGCCCGGCGCTCGCTGGCGGGTGACCTCCAGCTGAGCACGCCGGCGTGGTCGCCGCGCGGGGACGTGATCGCGGTGCTGGCGCCGGTGGACGAGGCGGGCGGTCGCCTGCAGCGGATCTGGCTGGCGCCTGCCGGGGGCGGTGAGCCGCGCTGCCTGACCGCCGGCCTGGACCGGTCCGTCGGCGGGACCGTGGGCAGCGACATGCGGGGCGAGCACGGCGTCCGCCTGCGCTGGTCGGCGACGGGCGACCGCCTGTACTTCCAGGCGAGCGGTCCCGGCATCGCCGAGGTGCTCTCGGTCGATCTCGAGGGGCGCGTGACCGTGGAGCTGCCCGCGCAGCGCCGTGCGGTGTACGACTTCGACGTCGAGGCGGGCCGGATCGCGGCCTGCGTTGCCGATGCGACCAGGCCCGGAGAGGTGTTCCTGGCCGTCGACGGTGAGCAGCGGAGGCTGACCGACGCCAACCCCTGGCTGCGCGACCGCCTCGTGGTGGAGCCCCGGCGCCACCTGTTCACGGCGGCGGACGGGCTCGAGATCGAGGGCTGGCTCTTCGAGCCGCCAGGATTCGACCCGTCCCGCAAACACCCGCTGGTGCTGGAGGTGCACGGCGGTCCGCACGGCCAGTACGGCTGGACGTTCTTCCACGAGATGCAGATGCTGGCCGGGATGGGCCTTCTGGTCTTCTGCACCAATCCGCGCGGCTCGGACGGTTACGGCGAGGAGTTCCGCCGGGCCTGCGTGCGTGACTGGGGCGGCAGGGACTACGAGGACCTGATGACGGCGCTGGACCAGCTCATCGCCCGCACCGGCTATGTCGACGAGGAGCGGATGGGCGTCGCCGGTGGCTCGTACGGCGGCTTCATGACCAACTGGATCATCGGCCACACCAACCGCTTCGCCGCGGCGATCGCGATGCGCTCGATCTCCAACCTGGTCAGCGAGTTCGCCCAGCACGACATCGTGCTGTGGAGCGAGATGGAGATGGGGCCGCAGCCGTGGCCGGACCCCGACGAGCTCTGGAGGCGCTCGCCCATCCGCTACGTCCGCGACATCCGGACACCCCTGCTGCTCCTGCACGGCGAGATGGACCTGCGCTGCGCGGTCTCACAGGCCGAGGAGCTGTTCGGCGCGCTGCGGCTCCTCGGGCGGGAGGTCGAGATGGTGCGCTTCCCGGGCGAGTCGCACGACCTCTCGCGAGGCGGGCGGCCGGACCGCAGGGTCGAGCGCCTGCGCCGCATCGGCTCGTGGTTCGCTGGCCACCTCCTCGGCCGGGAGGCCGAGCGGCCGGCGGGCGCCACCGCCGCGGGCGAGTAGCGCGCCACGGCTCCAGGTGCGGCGGCCCGGAGGCGCGCACCCAGGCCGAGCGGCGACCGGGCGCGGCGGCTTCATCGCCCCGGTGACGACGGGGGCGCGCGCGGCCGGCGCCAGGTCGTACCCTGCAGAATGCCGGTCCCGTGTGCACCGGCGTTCGCACTGTGGAGGTGACGTCCAATGGCCGTAGCGGCGTTCTCGCCCGAATGGGCTCAGGCGTTCAAGGACGAGATCAACAACAGTCCTGTGTACCGCGTCGCGGGCCAGGGCTGGAAGTGGACCGTCGGCCTCGTGGTCGAGGCCGAGCCCGATCGGAACTTCCCGGAGTCCAGAGGGGTCGTGATGGACCTCCACGAGGGGGAGGCCCGGGACATCCGGGTCGGGCCCCCCGAGGACGCGCAGGCCTGCGACTTCGTGATCACCGGCACGTACACGCGCTGGAAGCAGGTGGCGACGAAGGAGCTGGACGCGACCCGCGGGATGCTCCAGGGCAAGCTCAAGCTGAAGGGCGACCTCCCCACGGTGGTCCGCTACACCAAGGCGTCCCAGGAGATGACCGAGTGCACGACCCGGGTGCCCGTGGAGTGGCCGGACGAGACGTGAGCACCACAGTGGAGTACGCCGACGGCGACGACGCCTCCGCATTCGCGCAGATGCTCGGCGGGCTGGTCGAGGCGAACGTCAGCTCGCGACCCGAGAAGCGCAGGGACCTGGACAACCTGAAGGCCCGCGTCGGGTTCTTCGTGACGGACATCGGCGAGGCGGTCACGCTCGACTTCGAGGGTGGCCACCTGGTCGTCCGCAACGGGCTGCAGCCCGGCCGGGACGTGACCATTCGCGCCGACGCCGACACGGTGATGCAGCTCAGCAACGTGCGGATCGGCTTCGCGGGCATGCCGAACTACCTGGACGCGACCGGCCGGGAGGTGGTGGCCAAGATGCTGAAGGGCCAGCTCCGGATCGAGGGGCTCGTGGGCAACCTGACCACGCTCAACCAGGTGACCCGGCTGTTCTCCGTGGCCGAGTGATGCTGCGCCGCATCTCGCACCTCGGCCTGGCGGTGAAGGACCTCGACTCCGCGATCAGGCTGTACGAGGAGGTCTTCGGCCTCGAGGTCGCGCACCGCTGGGTCGCGGAGGCCGACCGGATGGAGGCCGCGACCTTCCATATCGGCGACATGGAGATCGAGCTCATGCAGCCGACCGACGAGGACTCGCCGGTCGGCCGCTTCATCGCCAGGCGCGGCGAGGGCATCCACCACATCGCGTACAAGGTCGACGACGTGGCCGGCGCGCTGGAGCGCGCCCGGGTGGCGGGCGTGCAGGCGATCGACGAGCGGCCGCGCTCGGGCGGCGACGGCCGGACTCGGATTGGTTTCCTGCACCCCAGGAGCACCTTCGGCGTGCTGACCGAGCTGGAGGAGGACGTCGAGTCCTGACGGAGGCGAGGGTCTCTGTTCGCGCAGCTCCTAAGCTTGCGGTGAGATGAGCGGAGCCAACGGCGACCAGCCGTATCTGAACGACAGCGGGCTGGAGCTGCAGCCGTTCTACACCGCCGCGGACGCCGGTCCCGAGCAGGCGCCTCCCGGTGAGTTCCCGTTCACGCGGGGCATCCGGCGGGACATGTATCGCGGCCGGCACTGGACCATGCGCCAGTACGCCGGGTTCGGCACGGCGGCCGAGTCCAACCGCCGCTATCGCTACCTGCTGGACCAGGGTCAGACCGGCCTCTCGGTGGCCTTCGACCTGCCCACGCAGATCGGGTACGACTCCGACCACCGCATGGCCCGCGGCGAGGTGGGGAAGGTGGGGGTGGCGATCGACTCGCTGCGGGACATGGAGGCGCTGCTGGACGGCCTCCCGATCGACCGCATCTCCACCTCGATGACGATCAACGCCACGGCGGCGCTCCTGCTGCTGCTCTACCAGCTGGTGGCCGAGCGGCAGGGCTGTTCGCCCGAGCGGATCACAGGGACGGTGCAGAACGACATCCTGAAGGAGTACGCGGCAAGGGGGACGTACATCTTCCCGCCCCAACCGTCGATGCGCCTGACGACGGACCTGTTCGCGTACTGCCGAGAGCACCTACCCAACTGGAACACGATCTCCATCAGCGGCTACCACATCCGGGAGGCGGGGGCGACGGCGGCGGAGGAGGTCGCCTTCACGCTGGCGGACGGGATCGCGTACGCCGAGGCCGCGATCGCGGCCGGCCTGCGGGTCGACCAGTTCGCCCCCCGGCTCTCGTTCTTCTTCGCCTGCCACATGGACTTCTTCGAGGAGGTGGCCAAGTTCCGCGCCGCCCGCCGCATGTGGGCGCGGATCATGCGCGACCGCTTCGGCGCGCGGGACCCTCGCTCGTTGACGCTGCGCTTCCACACGCAGACCGGCGGTGTCACGCTGTCCGCCCAGCAGCCGCTGAACAACGTGGTGCGCACGGCGCTGGAGGCGATGAGCGCGGTGCTGGGCGGCACGCAGTCTCTGCACACCAACGGCTACGACGAGGCGCTCGGCCTGCCGTCGCGGCAGGCGGCGGAACTGGCGCTCCGCACCCAGCAGGTGATCGCGCACGAGAGCGGCGTGCCGGCCGTCGCCGACCCGCTGGGCGGCTCCTTCTACGTCGAGGCGCTGACCGACCGGGTGGAGGAGGAGGCGCTCCGGATCATGGCCGAGGTCGATGAGCGTGGTGGTGCGGTGTCGGTGATCGAGGCGGGCTGGATGCAGCGCCGGATCACCGAGTCCGCGTACCGGTTCCAGCGGCGCGTCGAGGCCGGCGACCGGGTGGTGGTGGGCGTCAACAGGTTCCAGGCGGAGGGCGCCGACGCGGTCGAGGTCGTGCGAATCGGGCCCAAGCAGCAGGAGGCGCAGGTTGACGCGCTCCGCGAGCTGCGCGCCGGGCGGGACGACACGCTGGTGGCCGGCTGCCTCGATCGCCTGGAGGAGGCGGCCAGGGGAACGGACAACCTGCTCTACCCGCTCAAGGAGGCGCTGGCCGCGTACGCCACGATCGGCGAGTGCTGTGACCGGCTTCGCCGCGTGTTCGGGGAGTACCGGCCGCCCGACATCAGCTGAGCGGCAGCACCTCGAACGCTCCCCGCGTTGCGGTCCGGTAGACGCGGAAGTCGGAGTCCAGCGTCAGCACCTGCCGGACCCGGCGCTGCTCCGCCACGGCGACCAGCGTGGCGTCGGCAAGGTCCATCGGGAGGTCGTGGTACTTCTCCATGAGCGTCCTCGCGCGGCCCCGCGACGTGCCGTCCAGGTCGACCAGCTCGACGTCATCGCTGAGCACGAGCTCCCACAGCAGCCGCTGCGCCCGCCAGCCGGCATCCGCGAGCAGGTGCATGGCCTCCGTGACCACCGGCCACGTCGTCAGCAGCGGCCCCTGCACCTGTCGCAGCGCCGCCACGCAGTCCGGGTGGCGCCGCTCGCCGCTGTCGATCAGCGCGACGAGCGGCCCGGTGTCGATCAGGACCGGCGTGGCCGGCGCTCCAGCTGGCCCCGGTGGGCCTCCGCGACACGCACGGCGGCCAGCTCGTGGGCGCGCTCGGCACGGCCGCCGCCCAGGTCGACCTGTCCGATCACGTGGGCCAGCCGGTCGGCCAGGCTGCCACCCAGCGTGGCCGCGATGCGCTCGCCCACGGCCGCGCGGATGAAGTCGGATTTCGACTCGCCGCGCAGCTCGGCCGCGCGCGCGAGCTGCGCCTCCATGTCAGGATCGAGCCGCACGCTTGCCATGCGACCATTGTGATACAGACTGGGATCGCATGTAGTACGCGGTTGGGGATGAAGCATCACGGGTCCCATCCTGATGGGTGGAGACAGACAACAGACGGACAATGTGCCGGGCTCTGATGTTTGCGCGCTCGCCAAGCTATTGGTAAGGTTGGGCTAACGGGTGTCCTTCACTTACGGATTCGCGCTGGCCGCGCCGGGCGGCCGGGAGGTTCATTCGTGGCGTACATCTTCATGGCCCTGCACTACCCGGAGCCTGGCCGTCACGAGGACGTGTACCAGAGGATGACGGCGATGGCCGGGTCGATGACCGGCGCGCCCGGGCTCATCGAGATCGGCGCCTGGGTCGAGCATGCCGGCGAACGTGGCGCCGGCGTATCCCGGTGGGAGTCACGCGAAGCGTTCGACGCGGCCATGCCGGGCAGCGGAGTGCCGAACCAGGTCATTCACGAGCTGGAGAGCAGGCCCAGGGAGTACCTCCATCTCGCTCAGCGCGGAGCGTGACCCGTCCCGGGCGCCTCGGCCCCGGCCACGTGTGACGTATCGGCATCACCTGGCCGAGGCGATGGCCAGCACCTCGTCGGCGTAGGCGGCGTCGCCGCCGTATGCGGCGAGCGCCGAGCGGAGGCTGTGCCGCGTGCCGTCGACCGCTCCGCGCTGCAGCCGGGCCAGGTAGGAGCCGGCCGTCACCATGCTGTCGTGGGGCCGGTACGGGTCGTGCGGGTGGCCCGGCGCCAGCCGCGACTCCTGCCGCCAGGTGGAGGGCAGGAACTGCATGAAGCCCATCGCATGCTGTCCGCCCGCGACGGGAATCGGGTCGACCCAGTCCCCGATCCGGCGCCCGCCGTCGAGACCCAGCAGCTGCACGGTCTCGCCGCCCGGTCGCAGGGCGGTCACGTCGATGCGGGTGCGGACGTCGGCGGGCACCATCGCGTCCTGCGCACCCGACCGGCAGCGGCCGAAGTTGCACTCGACCTCACTGATCGCCAGCAGCACGTTCGGGTCGACGCCGGTGAGGTGGCCGGCGCCCTGCGCCACGGGAACCAGCGGCGCCGGCGCGCCCCGCACCGCG
>DASYBH010000389.1:0-9537 GCA_036500885.1 Candidatus Dormiibacterota bacterium | reverse complement strand
AGGTCTGAGAGGCAAGGGTGGCGGCACGCTAGGAGCCTGGTAGGGCCAAGGTGTCCCGGATGGCGATCAACTGCGGGGCACGGCGCGTCTACCAGGATGAGGGTCGTCAGGAGGTTTGGCTTCGACTCCGCCGTGCATGGTCAGCCGCACCGGGCCTCGTGGTTGAGGCAGTGTCCTCCAGGAACAACGAACCACAACTCAGACATACGCAGGCCACATACCTCCTCGGGCGGCCCTCACAACATGATTGTGCTATACGCACAATATAGATCGTCGCAGATCGTGACATCCACACGAGCCACGAAGGCGCGCCGCCGACTAACGTTAGGACTCGTGCGGATGCACACCTCGCGCGAGCGCGATCTCAGGCAGGCGCTGCGGGAGCTGGAGTTCCTGCAGCGGCTCTCGCAGTCGGCAGCCTCGACGATGGATTCCACGGAGCTCGTCGATCTCATCATCCGCGAGACGACGTCCGCCCTCGGCACGGACGTCTGCTCCCTCTACCTGCTCAACCCGGGCGGTCGGGACCTGTCGCTGACCGCCACGAACGGGCTCAACGAGCGCATGATCGGGCGCGTCCTGATGAAGGTGGGCGAGGGTGTGACCGGCTGGGTGGCCGAGTCGCGGCAGCCCGCCAGAGTCCTGGACGTGGCCATGGAGCCGCACTGGCAGTGGGTCCCCGGCCTCGACGAGGAGCGCTTCACGTCGATGCTGTCCGTCCCGATCGAGTCCGGCCCGCGCATCATCGGCGTGCTGAACGTTCAGTCGGTCGAGCGCCGCGAGTTCACGCAGGAGGATATCGACTTCCTGCGCGCGATCGCGGGCCAGGTGGCCGGCAGCCTGGAGCGCAGCGAGCTGCAGCGGCGCATGGAGCTGCAGCTCGCCGAGATCCAGCTCTCGCACGACATCCACGAGCGGTTCACCCGCCTGTCGCTGGAGGGCGCGGGCATCCCCGCCATCCTGGAGGCGATCGGGGCCCTGGCCGGAGGCCGCGCCGCGCTGTACTCGGCTGACGGCTTCCGCATCCGGGGCACCGGCGAGGCCGCCGAGCGGCTGCCGCCCCGGCTGCAGCTCCCGCCGGCCGTGCTCAGCCTGGGCTCCCGTGAGGTGCGCGTGTCCGCGGGCCGGCCGGCACGGCCGTTCGACCTGGTGCCGGTGCGGGCCGGCGCGGACATGCTGGGCGTCCTGGCCGTCGTGGTGGGCGAGGAGGAGGTCGAGGAGGACGGCAGGCGCCGCGCGCTGGAGCACGGATCGACGCTGCTGGCCGTCGAGCTGGCCAAGGAGCGGGCCGCCGCCGAGGTCGAGCGCCGCCTGCGCGGCGACCTCGTCGAGGAGGTGCTGGCCGGCGGGCTCGACGCCGAGGAGGCAGAGCGGCTGGCTCGCCAGGCCGAGCGGCTCGGCCACCGGCTGCCGCAGCACGCGTGGGTGATCGTGGTGGAGCCGGACGATCCGCGCTCCGAGGCGGAGATGGCGACGCGGGTGCGGCAGGACCGGCTCGACGCGGTTCTGAGCGACCTGGTCCGGCGCCGGGTTCCCGGTGCGCTGACCGTGGTCCGGTCGGCCAGCGCCGTCGTGATCGTGCCGGAGGAGGCGGCCACCGACCTCGCCGCGTGCGAGCGCCTGGCCGGGATGCTGCTGACCGCGGCGAGCCCGGTGCTGCGGCCGGCGACCGCGTCGGTGGGCATCGGCAACCTGGCCAAGTCGGTTGCCGAGCTGGCGCGCTCCCACGTGGAGGCGCGCCAGGCGCTGCGGCTGTCGCGCCGGGCCGGGGCGCAGACGCGCGTCACCTCGTACCGCTCGCTGGGCGCGTTCAGGCTGCTGCTCGAGGTGCAGTCGCCCGAGGCCCTGCGCGGCTTCGTGAGCGAGGTGCTCGGGCCGCTGCTGAAGTACGCGGAGTCGCGCGAGACGCCGCTGCTGGAGACGCTGGACGCCCTGGTCAGCGCCCGCTGGGTGCGGCGGGCGGCGGCGCGGGTCCTGGGCATCCACATCAATTCGATGACGTACCGTATCGAGCGCATCGAGACGCTGACCGCGCTCTCACTGGACGACCCCGAGACGCGAGTGGCGGTGGCGATCGCCCTTCGCGCCCGCTCGATGCTGGGGATGTAGGGCCGGACAGCGCCCGGCGTCCGTCCGCGCTATGCTCGACCGGCATGGTTGTGGGTTGCTTGCCCGGCTCGGGCATGCCGTGAAATTCCTCCTCTTCGGCAGCCTGCGCGACCAGAAGCGCAGGGCTCGCGACGTCGATCTGGTGGTCGAGCTCGACGAGGGAGAGGCCCTCGACGGGGCCATGGCCGCGGTGGCCGCGATCGGGCCGCGTGTCCGGAAGCCGATCGAGCTGTGGCTCTCCCATCACGAGACCGAGCCCAACATGGCCGGCAACTACGACTATCTCAGCGACCGCTGGGCCTTCTGGCGCCGGCCGGGCCTGCCCGGCTTCTTCGACGGCCTGGAGGCCGTCAGCCTGAACCACGTGGTCCGGCTGGCGCTCGCGGCCGGGCCATACGGGCCCAATCGCCGGGCCGGCAGCCCTGAATCCGGCGGCCCGGACTGCACCGTGCAGCGGCGGGCGGACGGGTGGCACTACACGCTCTCCGGAATGTGCGGCGGCCCCTACGAGGGGCCGCTGGAGGCGGCGGCGGCCGCCGAGGCCGCCGCCAAGGCGAAGGGCGAGCTGACTCCGGTGCAGGTGCTCTGGTTCCGGCTGGCCGAGACGACTGATTCCGAATTGGTCTGACGAGCCGGGGCGATCACTCCGGCATGTTCCCGGAGCGGGTGCCCATCTCGTACGGGGTCGAGATGCCGGCGTAGTTGATCGTCATGCTGAGGCCGAACTCGGCGTGCAGCGGCACGTGGCAGTGCATCATCCAGATGCCGGGGTTGTCGGCCGCGAACGCCACGTCCCAGGTCTCTTTCGGCCCGACCAGGATGGTGTCCAGGCGGACCGGGCTGCCCTGCACCGGCACGCCGTCCCGGGTCAGCACCGACATGGTGTGGCCGTGCAGGTGCATCGGGTGGTACTCGGCGGTGTCGTTGACGATGTGCAGGCGGACGATCTCGCCCTGGTGGACGGTGATCGGCGCGACCTGCGGCGAGGCGGCGCCGTTGATCCGGTGGACCAGCTCGATCCGGCCGTCGTGGAACCCGGGCCCGGCGGTGATGACGATCGGGTAGGTCGCGCCGGCGCCGGCGACGGGGTCCGAGGCTGGGGCGCCGTAGCGGATGGGGTCGAACAGGGGCAGCGGGCCGGCCGCGGCGGCCGGCGTCGGGCCGTCGCCCACCGTCACCACCGGCAGCGCGCGCGGGGGGCCGGCCAGGGCCACGATCGCCCTCTGGACCCCGCTCACCTCGCCCTGCGTCTCGGTGTCCACCAGACGGACGGCTCCCGACTGCGGCATGGTGAAGACCAGGTCGGCCCGCTGGCCCATCCCCAGCGGCACGCGCTGCGGCCCGGCGAGCCGCGGCTCGTGCAGGTCGCGGCCGTCCAGGGCGACCACCCGGGCGGGCGCGCCGAGCAGCGCGGGCGCCTCGGGGCCGCCGTCCATGCCGGGAGCGACGGCGTCGACCACGCGCAGCCGTACACGGTCCCCCGGCCGGGCTGCCAGGCGCAGATCGCTCGTCCCGTTGGCCACGATTCCACCCGCGATGGCGTCGTGCAGCAGCACGGTGTAGTCGCGGTCCTCGGTCGGGCCGGTGCGAGGCTCGACCACCAGCGCCCCGAACAGGCCGCGGGAGATCTGGTTGCCGGTGTCCTGGTGCGGGTGGTACCAGTAGGTGCCGGGCACGCTCGCGACGAACTCGTACGGCATCGAGTGGCCGGGCGGCACAGCCTGCTGCGTGATGCCGGCCACGCCGTCCTCGGCGGCGGGCAGGCCGGGCACACCGTGCCAGTGGATGGTCGTCGACACGGGCAGGTGGTTGACCAGCGTCACGCGCACGCGGTCGCCCTGGCGGACCCGCAGCTCCGGCCCTGGCACGATGCCGTCGTAGGTCCAGGCATCCTGGCCGGCGACGCGCGTGACCTGGGCCGTGAGGGTGAAGTCCCGCACGGGCTCGCTGCCGGCCGGCGCGGTCAGGAGGTCGATCGTGGTCGAGGGCTGGCCGCGAACGATCGGGCTGGTGTTGAAGGCCAGGGGCATGCCGTCGACGGCGCTGGCGGTGCCCACGCTGCCCAGTGCGCCGGCCAGCAGGAACCATGGTGATGAGGCCAGCACCACGCGCACCGTGTGATGCCGGCGCGAGCGGGGCCTGGCGAACGCCAGCAGCGCCAGCACGGGCAGCGAGAGCACCTCCATCGTGGTGCAGGCGATGTCGGGCAGGCCGATCATCTCGGGGCGCCACGGGCGCGGCCCCACGGGGAGCCCGATGCTCCGGGAGACGACATAGAGGACGATGACGCCCAGCGTGCCGGCCGCGGCCGCGACGAACAGGCGGCGGGACGGCCGGACCAGCATCGCCAGCCCAAGAGCGCACTGCGCGGCGGCGGTGAGCACGAAGAGCGCGCCGAAGGGCACGTACTCCTGGAAGTGCATCGGCGCGACGGCGAGGTGGATGGCGGCGGGGCCCAGCAGGAGCAGGGAGGCCGCGACCAGCAGCGCCGGACGTGGGCGTTGAGCGGCGGGTCGGACTCGCTCGATCATGTCCACAAGGCTCGCCGCCGGTGGGTGCGCCGGCCGTCGCCCGCCAGGTGCAATCCCGATCGGCCTGGAGGATGGTGTTGGTCCGGCGTCATCCTCCAGATGCAGGTGCGGTCAGCCGCGGGGCCGACGCCGCCAGCACGGGACCCGGGCTACAGTGCGGCTGTGCGAGTCCGATCGGTGTGGGAGCGCCTCAGGCGGGTCGATCCCCGGCTGGTCGACGGCGCCACCGCCGGCGCGCTGCTGATCGCGGCCCAGGCGCAGCTGCTGAGCGGCGGCCCCACCCAGTTGCTGCACGCACCGGCTGTCGCCGGCACGGTGCTGCCGCTCTGCTGGCGCCGGCAGGCCCCGCTCGTCTGCTACGGCGTGCAGTTCCTGTCCGCGCTGTTCACCCTGGAGCCGCCGATGCTCGCCAGCCTGGTCGCGCTGTTCCTCGGGGTCTACTCCACGGGCGTCTACAGCCGGTACCGCCTGCGGTCGCTGGCGAGCCCGCTGGCCTCGGCGGCTGTCCTGGCCGCCCTGTTCCCCTTCTCCTATCCCTCGTTGCCCGCGTGGGCGCTGGAGCTGATCGGCGGAGTGGGGATGTGGCTCGCCGGGACCGCGATGCGCGAGCGGCATGCGCGAGCCCGGGCGCTGGAAGAGCGCGCGCGGCAGCTGGAGCACCAGCACGAGCTCGCGGCGCGCGTGGCGGTCGCCGGCGAGCGCGCCCGGATCGCGCGGGAGCTCCACGACGTGATCGCGCACAGCGTCAGCGTGATGGTCGTGCAGGCCGGCGCCGCGCGGCGCCTGCTCGCCAGGCAGCCCGAGCGCGCGGGGGAGGCGATGCGCGAGGTCGAGGGCAGCGGCCGGGAGGCGCTCACCGAGCTGCGGCGCCTGCTCGGGGTGCTCGCCGAACGGCCGGAGGAGCTGGTGCTGGCGCCTCAGCCCGGCCTCGGCCAGCTGGATGCCCTCGTCGAGCGGGTGGACGCGGCCGGCGTTCCCGTGGACCTGCGGGTCATGGGCGCCCCGCGGCCGCTGCCGCCGGGCCTGGACCTCGCGGCCTATCGCATCGTGCAGGAGGCGCTGACCAACGTCCTCAAGCACGCCGCGGGGGCGCACACGGAGGTGGTCGTGGAGTACGGGGAGCGGGACCTGCGGCTCGAGGTGGTCGACTCGGGCGGCGCCCCGGCGCCTGACGGGCACGAGGGGACCGGCCGCGGACTGGTCGGCATGCACCAGCGGGCGGCCGTGTACGGCGGAGACGTCGAGGCGCTCCCGCTGCCGGAGGGCGGCTTCGCGGTGCGGGCCCGGCTGCCGCTGGATCCGGCATGACGACCCCGCTGCGAGTGGTCATCGCCGATGACCAGGCGCTGGTCCGGGTCGGCTTCCGACTCATCCTGGAGACGGAGGAGGGGATCGAGGTGGTCGCGGAGGCGGCGGATGGGGAGGAGGCGATCCGCGCCGTCCGCCGGCTGCGCCCGGACGTGGTACTGATGGACGTCCGCATGCCGGGCCTCGACGGCCTGGAGGCGACCCGCCGGATCCTGCGCGGCGAGGGCGTCAGGTGCCGCGTCATCATGCTGACCACGTTCGACGCCGACGAGTACGTGTACGCGGCGCTGGAGGCGGGGGCGAGCGGCTTCCTGCTCAAGGACGTCTCGCCCGAGCACCTGGTGATGGCGGTGCAGATGGTGGCGGCGGGCGACGCGCTCCTGGCGCCGTCGATCACGCGCCGGCTGATCGAGCGGTTCGTCCATCGAGACCATGCGGCGACGGTCGCGCCGCGGGAGCTGTCGGCGCTGACGGCTCGAGAGCGGGAGGTGCTGACGCTGATGGCCAGGGGCCTGAGCAACGCCGAGCTGGCCGAGCGCCTCCACCTGAGCGAGGCGACGGTGAAGACCCACGTGGCGCGAATCCTCTCCAAGCTGGAGCTGCGCGACCGCGTGCAGGCGGTCGTGGTGGCCTACGAGACGGGCCTGGTGCAGCCGGGAGCCGGCTGATCCAAGCAGGTCTTCAGCGGTTGCGCCGGTGACGCCGGGCATGCTTATCTGGGGGGGATACCGCCTGGCGAACGAGACGGCCTGTTAACACCCCTGTTGCCGCCCGCTTGTAGAACCACGTGCAGGGATGCGGGGGCTCCCACGGTGCGAGTCGTCATCTGGGCTGCCGGGGCGCTCCATATTCTATGCACAGAGAGAGGGATAGTCATGAAGCCACGGCTCATGGAGTTGCTCGCGTGTCCGCTCTGTCACGGCGACCTGTCGCTCGAGGCCACCGCCAGCGACGGCGAGGAGGTCATGGAGGGCCGGCTGGAGTGCCTGAGGTGCCGTCAGGAGTACCCGCTGACGGCCGGCGTGCCACGCCTGGGGCCGCCGGACCTCGAGGCGGAACAGGGGAAGACGGCCGACGCCTTCAGCTACGAGTGGGGCCGGTTCGTGGAGATGCACCCGGAATACGAGGATCAGTTCCTCGACTGGATCCACCCTCTCCAGCGCGACTACTTCAAGGGCAAGCTGGTGCTCGACGCGGGCTGCGGCATGGGCCGGCACACGTACTTCGCCGCCCGCTATGGCGCCAGGGAGGTCGTCGGCATGGACCTCAGCTCTGCGGTCGACTCCGCCTTCCGTACACTGGCCGGCATTCCCAACGCGCACGTGGTGCAGGGCGACATCTACCGGCCGCCCTTCAAACTCGGCCCCCGAGGCGGCGACTTCGACTTCGTGTACTCGATCGGTGTCCTGGACCACCTGCCGGACCCGCGGGCCGGCTTCGAGTCTCTCCTGCGATTCCTGAAGCCGGACGGCACGATCTTCGGCTGGGTCTACGGTCACGAGAACAACCCGGTGGTGCACCTCTTCATCAACCCCGTCCGGAGGGTCACGGCCCGTGTCCCACAGGGCGCGACTCTCGCCTTCTCGTGGCTCCTGACCGGGGTGCTGCAGGCGATTGTGAAGGGCGTCTACCGTCCGCTGCAAGGGTCGGCCATCTGGCGGCACCTCCCGTCCCACGCCTACCTCACGACCCTGAGCCGGTTCAGCTTCCGGCAGAACTACAACATCGTGTTCGACCAGCTGGTCGCGCCCACGGCGCACTACCTCAGGCGAGAAGCGTTCGAAGCGTGGTTCGCGGAGAGTGGTCTCCAGGACATCGAGATCAGCTGGCGCAACCAGAACTCCTGGCGCGGCCGGGGTCGCCGGCCGGCACCAGCCTCAGAGCAAGCGACAGCGTCAGGCAGTCGGCAGAGTCAGTGGTGAAGACGGGCTGAGCGGTGTGATCCGCGAGAAGCCGGGGCCGAAGGTCCGTACAGGGCGACGGCTCCTTCTCGAACCACGACCGCAGCAGGTACAGCCCTCGGTCCACCAGGGTGAGGCCCCTCTCCGACGACCAGAGCGCAGCAGGCCACCTGGTCCGACCGGCTCGTTGCTATTAGCCGCCCGGGCCGTCCTCGCAGTTCAGAAGTCGCGATGCGAGGTCCCTGCTGCTTATCCTGCTCCGCGCAGGGCATCGAGTGTGATCCAGTACGAGTCCATCGAGAGGCGGGCCCGCATGCGGGCGTATGGCCAGGACCACGGCCTCACGGCCATCGACCACTTCGGCGTCTGGCTTTCGTCGCGGCGAATCCGGCGCAGCGTTCGAGGGCTGCGGGGCAAATGCGTGGCGGACGTCGGGTGCGGCTACAGGGCGACGCTCACGACGCCGTTCCTGGACGAGGTGGACCGGCTGGTGCTCCTCGACGTCGCCATCGAGCCGGGTCTGCTGTCGCATCCGAAGGTCACGGGCATCCAGGGCCTGCTGCCGGCGACGCTCGCCGGGTTGGCCGACGGCTCGCAGGACGTCGTGATCTGCAACTCCGTGCTCGAGCACCTCTGGCGGCCGCTGGACGCGCTGCGGGAGCTGGAGCGCATCCTGGCGGTGCGGGGCATGCTCCTCCTCAACGTGCCGTCCTGGCGAGGCAAGCGCTGCCTCGAGCTCGCCGCCTTTCGGCTGGGCCTCGCTCCGGCGGAGGAGATCGACGACCACAAGATGTACTACGATCCGCGCGATCTCTGGCCCCTGCTCGTCCGGGCCGGATTCCGCCCCGGCGATATCAGGTGCTTTCGTCACAAGCTCGGGCTCAACACGTTCGCCTTGTGCCGCAAAGCGCGCCTATCGGGCGCCTGAACCTCCCATCGGGCAGCGATGGCGCGCGACGATTGGGACCTCCACTGGGTGGAGCTGGCGGCGGCTACCTCACGCAACCCGGCTCAGGCGCTGCGCAGGCGCATCGTCCGCTCACTCCTGCGAGCGCCTGATCGAGGCGCTCGGATCCTCGACGTCGGCTGCGGCCAGGGCGACCTGATCGCCGACGTGCGCCGGCGCTGGCCTCACGCCGAGCTGTGCGGTATCGACCGCAGCTCGTGCGCCACGGAGCTGGCGAGGAGCAGGGTGCCTGACGCGCGGTTCGTGCGGCGGGACGTGCTCGCGGGCGGCGATCCGGACTCCGATCTGGCGGGCTGGGCGACCCACGCCGTTTGCTCCGAGGTGCTGGAGCACGTCGACGAGCCCGCGCTGCTGGTCCGGAACGCAAGAGGGTATTTCGCGTCCGGCTGCCGTCTGGTGGTGACGGTGCCGGGAGGACCGATGTCGGCCTTCGACCGCCACATCGGGCACCGCCGGCACTACACGCCCGCGAGCCTGCGCAGCCTCCTGACCGGGGCCGGCCTCGAGGTGGAAATGGCCACGGGTGCCGCCTTCCCGTTCTTCAACCTGTTCCGGATGGCGGTGATCCTGCGCGGCGAGGTCATCCTGAACGATGCGCGCGGTGAGGGCGCCGGCTCGCCGTCGCTGCCCATGCGTGCCGCGATGGGTGCATTCCGCCCGCTGCTGGCGCTGCCCGTTCCGCACAACCGCTGGGGCTGGCAGATCGTTGGAGTCGCCCGCG
>DASYBH010000388.1:0-6761 GCA_036500885.1 Candidatus Dormiibacterota bacterium | reverse complement strand
CTCGGCCGCCTCGGTCAGGCGCTGGAGCGCCTGGCGGTCGGCCTTCAGGTCGATCCCGTTCTCCTTCTTGAACTCCTCGGCCAGCCAGTCCACGATCCGGCGGTCGTAGTCGTCGCCGCCCAGGTGGGTGTCGCCGTTGGTCGCCTTGACCTGGAAGACCCCGTCGCCCACGTCCAGGATCGAGACGTCGAACGTGCCGCCACCGAGGTCGAAGACCAGGATGGTCTCGTTCTCCTTCTTGTCCAGGCCGTAGGCCAGCGAGGCCGCGGTCGGCTCGTTGATGATGCGGAGCACGTTCAGGCCCGCGATCTGGCCGGCGTTCTTGGTCGCCTGGCGCTGGGAGTCGTTGAAGTAGGCCGGCACCGTGACGACCGCGTCGGTCACCTTCTCCCCCAGGTACGCCTCGGCGTCGGCCTTCAGCTTCTGGAGGACCATCGCCGAGATCTCCTCGGGCGTGAGGTCCTTGCCTGCGCTGGGCACCTCGACCACCACCCGGTCGTCCTTGCCCGGCTTGACGTTGTACGGGACGATCTTGCGCTCCGACTCCACCTCCGAATACGTGCGACCCATGAAGCGCTTGATCGAGGAGATGGTGTTCTCGGGGTTCACCGCTGCCTGCCGGCGGGCGAGGTTGCCCACCAGCCGCTCCCCGGACTTGGTGAAGGCCACCACGGAAGGCGTGGTCCGTGAGCCCTCTGAATTGGGGATGACCACAGGTTCGCCACCCTCCATGACCGCGATCACGGAGTTTGTGGTCCCGAGGTCGATTCCAACGGTTTTTGGCATGTGTTCCTCCGCGGGTTGGTTTTGTGCGCGTCCAGTCCCCGGCTAGCTTTCCCAGCGGAATTCTGGCCGAAACCAGGGCTGGACCTCCAGCGGCCATGGGTCGTATGGCGATGGTGCGGGAGGGTACTCTCACACCAGTGGCTCGAAGCATAGACCTCGACCCCATCGACGGCATCGGCGTCGGCACCGTCGGCCCACCGGGGCAGCGGCAGTTCTTCCTGCGCGCGAGCCGCGGCCCCGAGGCCTACATCCTTTACTGCGAGAAGTTCCACGTCCAGGGCCTGGTGGTCCGCATGCGGCAGCTGCTGGAGGCACAGGGCCTTGGAACGCCGCCGGAGGCGG
The DNA here is from genome assembly GCA_036500885.1 of Candidatus Dormiibacterota bacterium. GTDB lineage: Bacteria > Chloroflexota > Dormibacteria > Dormibacterales > Dormibacteraceae > CF-161. The sequence goes on along the minus strand of DASYBH010000388.1, from coordinate 5,633 downwards.
TGCAGCTTCCCCCCGAGGAGCCGGGCGACCCGGAGTGGATGGTCGGCCAGCTCGGCCTGGGCTACCACGAGAGCAAGCGCCTGTTCGTCATCGTGGCCAGGCAGGCGGCGGCGAACGAGGACGACGACCCGAACGAGCTGGCGACGGCCCGGTTCTGGGCGACGCCCGAGCAGGTGATGGCATTCACCCGGCAGGCGGAGCGCGTCCTGTCGTCCGGGCGTCCGACGTGCCCGTACTGCGGGCTGCCGATAGACTCCGGTGGTCATCCCTGCCCCGCAGCCAATGGCTCTCGGCCCATTCTTTGACGCCGAGGCCGTAGAGGAAGCCCTGCGCCGGCTTCCGACCATCCAGTTGAAGGGCCTGTTCCGACGCTCCTCCAACTACACCTTCCTGGTGGAGCTCTGCGACAGCGAGGAGACCGGACCGCCGATGCTGGCCGTCTACAAGCCCGCGGAGGGCGAATCGCCGCTCTGGGACTTCCCCACCGGCACCCTGTACCGGCGAGAGGTGGCCTCCTACCTGGTCGCCAAGCACCTCGGCTGGCCGCGGATCCCCCCGACCGTCGTCCGGGAGGAGGGACCGCACGGCATCGGCGCGCTGCAGATGTACGTCGCCGCGGAGCCCGACAGGCATTACCTGGCCAGCGGCGGCGAGCCGGCGGACAGGTGGATCGAGGTGGCGCTGTTCGACGTGCTCACCAACAACGCGGACCGCAAGTCCGGTCACTGCCTGACGGACGGCGACGGCGAGGTCTGGGTCATCGACCACGGCCTCACCTTCCACGTGGACCCGAAGCTGCGCACCGTCATCTGGGACTTCGCCGGCCAGCCGGTGCCGGCGCGCCTGCACGTGGACCTCGCGCGGCTGGCCGGCTCCCTGACCTCCGGCGACCTGGTCGTCCGGCTCGGCGAGCTGTTGAGCCGGCGCGAGCTGGCCGTCCTCCGCCGCCGGCTGCAGGCCATGCTGCGGCCCGGCTGGCAGCTCCCCCACCCCACGTCGGCCTGGTCGGTGCCCTGGCCGCCGGTCTGAGCCGCATGAGCCAGCTGCCCCCGGGACCCGCGTCGAGCCGTGTACAGTGGCGGCCCAGAATGAGGCAGCTCGTCGCGGCCCTGCCGTTGCTGTGGGTGGCGAACGTCGCCGCTCTCCCGTCCACTACCAGCCCGCCACCCAGCCCTCAACCCACCACGACGGCGACGCCGGCACCCACGCCAACCCCGGCGCCGACGCCGCCGCCCAGCCACGGGTCGGTGAACCTCAACACCGCGGCGACGCCGAGCGGACAGGTCGTCACCGTGACCGGCAGCGGCTTCACCCCGGGCGAGGCCATCGCCATCTTCCTGGACACGCAGGACCACGCCCTGGGCGGCGCGGTCGCCGACCAGGCGGGCAACTTCAAGCAGGACGTGAAGATCCCCGACGGCACGGCCCAGGGCGCCCACCAGGTGTGCGTCCAGCAGCCGCAGCCGCGCTGTGCCCAGCTGGCAGTGCAGGCCCCGACCCCGGCGCCCACGCAGACCCCCGCCCCGACGCCGACGCCGACGGACACGCCAACGGCGACACCGTCGGCGGCCGCCACGGCCAACGGCGCCGGCCCCGCCGCCGGCCCGCCGGCGCGGTCGAGCGCGCTCTCCTCGTTCCTCGGCTCACCGTTCGGGATCTTCCTGATCCTGCTCCTGCTGGCCGGGCTGGCGGCGTCGATCTTCCTGATCGTCCGCAGCCGGCGGGCACAGCGCGGCGGCCGGTCGCCTCAGGGCCCGCCCGGCTTCCGGGCGGGGCCGCCGTACCGAACCGGCCAACCGCCTCCGGGAGGGTACCGGCCCGGCGCGCCGGGTGGGCCCGGTCAGCCGTACGGCCCCCCCGGCCAGCCGCCTCCGGGAGGCTACCGGCCCGTGCCGCCAGGTGGGCCCGGTCAGCCGTACGGCCCCCCCGGCGGCCAGCCGCCGCCGGGAGGCTACCGGCCCGTGCCGCCAGGTGGACCGCAGCCCACCTACCGGCCCGGCCAGCAGCCTCCGCCGCCCGGCGGGTATCGGCCCGTCCCACCAGGAGCGCCGGGTGCGCCCGGTCAGCCGCCTCCGGGAGGCTACCGGCCGGTGCCGCCGGGCGGACCGCAGCCCACCTACCGGCCCGGACCGCCGCCACCCGGCGGCCAGCCGCCGCCACCGCGCCCGCCAGGCGGCTACCGGCCCGTCCCGCCGGGAGCGCCGCCGCCGGCACGTCCCCCGGCTCAGCAGCTGCCGCCGCCACCCAGGCAGGGGCTGCCGCCCGGACCGCCGCCTGCTCCTCCGCGAGCGCCGAGGCAGCTGCCCGCGCCTCCCAGGCCGGAGCCGCCCGACGAAGAACCGGACGAGGCCTGAACCACATGGCAGCTTGACTCCTGCCTTGCGGTGGCTACACTCACCCGCATCGAAAGCTCACTGCTCTCCGTACAAGACGTCAGCATTCGGTTCGGGGGCATAGTCGCGCTGGACAGCGTCTCGTTCGATGTGCCCGAACGAGCCATCGTCGGTCTGATCGGGCCCAACGGCGCCGGCAAGACCACGATGTTCAACTGCATCACGCGCATGTACACGCCGAACTCCGGACGCGTCCTCTTCGATGGCGGCGACCTGCTCGGGCTGGCCCGCCACCAGATCATCGGCCGCGGCCTCGCCCGCACGTTCCAGAACGTCGAGCTCTTCACCCGGATGACCGTGCTCGACAACGTCGTGTGCGGGCTCCACACGCAGGTCGGCACCCACCCGCTCGAATTCCTCATGGCCGGTCTGGGCTGGCCGGGCGTCGCGAGGGCGGAGCGAGAGGCCGTCCGGCGAGCCCAGGAGGCGCTGGACCTCGTCGGGCTCGGCGGCTTCGGCGAGCGCCCGGTCGCCGGCCTGCCGTTCGGGATGCTCAAGGCCGTCGAGCTGGCGCGGGCGATCGTGTCGCGGCCCCGCCTGCTGCTGCTGGACGAGCCGGCCGGCGGGCTCAACCACGACGAGGTGGGCGCGCTGGGAGCGCTGATCCGCCGGATCCACGACACGCTGGACCTGACGCTGCTCGTGGTCGAGCACCACATGAACCTGGTCATGAGCATCTCGGACCGGGTCGTCGTGCTCGACTTCGGAAGGAAGATCGCCGACGGCACACCCCGCGAGGTCCGCGAGAACCCCGCCGTGATCGAGGCGTACCTCGGAGCCGAGGCCGATGGCGCTGCTTGAGCTGACCGACGTGCAGGCCTCGTACGGCCCTGTCAAGGCGCTGCACGGCATCTCGCTGAAGGTGGAGGAGGGCAGCATCGTAGCGCTGCTCGGGGCCAACGGCGCCGGCAAGACCACCACGCTGCGGGCGATCTGCGGGATGGTGAGGAAGACCGGCGGCAACGTCCTGTTCGACGGCCAGGTGATCAACACCCGCTCGCCGGAGGACGTGGCCAGGCTGGGCATCGCCCATGTGCCGGAGGGACGGGGCACGCTGGCGCAGCTGACCGTCTGGGAGAACCTGAAGATGGGCGCCTACGTCCGGCGGGACGGAGCGGCCGTCAAGCGTGACTTCGACCGGGTCGTCGACTACTTCCCGTGGATCGCCAGGCGCAGGGACCAGGTGGCGGTGACGCTGAGCGGCGGTGAGCAGCAGATGCTGGCCATCGCGCGCGCGCTCATGCTGCGCCCGCGCGCCATGCTCCTGGACGAGCCCTCGCTGGGCCTGGCGCCGCTCGTGGTCCGCGACATCTATCGGATCATCGAAACCATCAATCGAGAGGAACGAACCACGATCCTCCTGGTGGAGCAAAATGCGCGCACGGCGCTCGCCGCCGCGGAGCACGCGTACGTGATCGAGGTCGGCCACATCGCCGTCGAGGGAAGCGCGGACGAGCTGGCCAGCAGGGAATCGATCCGCAAGTCGTACCTGGGTTACTGACCAGGAGGCGTACCCGGGCCTGCCGGCCAGGCGGAGAGAAGAGAGAGGGGGGAATCATGGTCCTTGCCGCGGCGTCGGTCGCCCAAGGCGTCGTTCAGCAGATCGTATCGGGCCTGGCGACCGGCGGCGTCTATGCCAGCCTGGCGCTCGCCCTGGTCCTCATCTACCGTTCCATGGAAGCGCTCAACTTCGCCCAGGGCGAGATGGCGATGTTCAGCACCTTCATCGCATGGACGCTCATCACCCAGGTCCATCTCAACTACTACCTCGCCTTCGCCCTCACGATCGCGATCTCCATCGCCGGCGGCGTGCTGATCGAACGGACGATCATCCGCCCGGTCGAGAAGGCGCCTCCGCTGACCGTCGTACTGGTCACGCTGGGTCTCTTCTTCGTCGTCAACGGCCTCGCCGGACTGATCTGGCAGTACGTGATCAAGGCGTTTCCAGGGCCGCCCGGCCTGCCCCGGGTGCCCCTCAGCGCCGGAGGCGTCTTCATCGGGGTGCAGGACCTCTTCCTGATCGGCGTGACGGTCCTCCTCCTCCTGGTCCTCTTCGCCTTCTTCCAGTACACGAAGCTGGGGCTGGCCATGCGAGCGGCGGCGCTCTACCCGGAGACGAGCCGGCTCCTCGGCGTACGCACGAGCTGGATGCTCGCGCTGGGCTGGGGCCTGGCCGCCGGCGTCGGCGCGGTGTCCGGGATGCTGATCGCGCCCCTCGAGTTCCTGGACCCGAACATGATGCAGCCCATCCTCCTGTACGCGTTCGCGTCCGCCGTCCTGGGCGGCATCGAGAACCCTGGCGGCGCGGTGGCCGGCGGGTTCATCGTCGGGATCCTGCTGGCGCTGATCGGCACGTACGTACCCGGCGCGCGCGACCTCCGGCTGGCGTTCGGCCTGGTCATCATCGTGGCGGTGCTGCTCGTGCGACCCAGCGGGATCTTCGGCCGCATGCACGTGGCGAGGGTCTGAGCGATGCGCTTCCTCGGGATCAGCCGGAACACGTGGATCGGGGCGATCGTCTTCCTGGTGGTGGTGGCGCTGGCGCCGCTCTTCCTGCTGGACCGCTTCAACACCATCCAGTTCGCCTACGTCTTCGCGCTGACGATCGCGCTGATCGGGCTCAACATCCTGACCGGCTTCAGCGGCCAGATCTCGCTCGGCAACGGCGCCTTCATGGCGATCGGCGCGTACACGACCGCCATCCTCTACTGGAAGCTGAAGGTGCCGTTCGGCTGGACGATCCTGCCCGCCGGGCTGCTCGCCGGCCTGGCCGGCTACCTGTTCGGCTTCCCCGCCCTCAAGCTGAGCGGCCTGTACCTCGCGCTGGCCACGTTCGCGCTCGCGCTCTCGGCCTCGCCCGTCATCAAGAACTTCGGCCAGCTGACGAACGGGCACGAGGGCATCGTTCTGCCGCAGCCCACGGACCCGTTCGGGATCGGACTGACCAGCGAGCAGTCGATCTACTACGTCGCGCTCGTCCTCGCCGTCGTGCTCTTTCTCTTCGCCAGGGCGATGCTGGCGGGCAGCACCGGCCGGGCGATGCGGGCCATTCGGGACAGTGAGACGGCGGCCGCGGCCAGCGGCATGAGCCTCACCTACTACAAGACGCTGGCGTTCGGCATCAGCGCCTTCTACGCCGGGATCGCGGGGTCGCTCTACGCCACCATCACGGCCTACGTCAGCCCTGACTCGTTCGACCTGCCGCTCTCGCTCGGCCTGCTGGTGGGCCTGGTGGTGGGC
>DASYBH010000387.1:0-21130 GCA_036500885.1 Candidatus Dormiibacterota bacterium | reverse complement strand
GCGAGGGCGCTGGAGCAGCGCGGGGTCGGGATCGCGATCCAGCCGCAGCGCCCGAAGATGGTGCCGTTCGTGCGCGCCATCTCCGACCATTTCTCCAGCCGCTGAGCGCACCCGGGTCTAGACGAACGATTCCGAATTGGTCTGAAGCACGAAGGCACGAAGAGCACGAAGACGCACGAAGGGCTTCGAGGTCAGCCTCAGCGCTCCAGCCGATCCCCAGATCCCCCTATTCCTTCGTGCGTCTTCGTGTCCTTCGTGGCTTCGTGCTTCAGACCAGTTCGGAATCAGTCGTCTCAGCGGCTGGAGAAATGGTCGGAGATGGCGCGCACGAACGGCACCATCTTCGGGCGCTGCGGCTGGATCGCGATCCCGACCCCGCGCTGCTCCAGCGCCCTCGCGCACGTCGGCCCGATCGCGGCGGTCAGCGTCTGCTCGTTGAGCCAGCCGGGCAGCTCGCCGGCCACCCCGCCGTCCTCCGCGACGGTGAACAGGTTCTCGACCTGTGAGGCGCTGGTGAACGCCGTCACCGTCACGCGGCCGGCGCGCAGCTCGTCCAGGAAGTGCACGATCGGGCCGATGTCGGCCGGCAGCGCCCAGCGGTAGCTGAACAGCTCGATCACCTCGCCCGCCCGGCTCCGGAGGTTGTCCACCAGCACGGTGTTGGGGGAGCCGTAGTGCTGCACCGCCACCCGGCGGCCTGACAGGTCCTCCGCCTCCAGCAGCCACAGCAGCTCGTCCGTCGTGTGGGGCTCCGCCGTCCGGCAGTCGACCTGGAAGCCCCGCCTGAGCAGGACCGTCATCGGCTTGGGACCCCTGGCCACCACCAGCGCCCCGCGCACGGACGCCGTCAGCGCCTCGTCGAGGCCCGCCTCGGCGGCCAGCTCGAACAGCGCCTCGGTGCCGACGCCCGTCTGGAAGACGAACACGTCGACGGGGGCCGAGACCACCGCCCGCAGGCGACCGCGCAGCTCCTCGTCGTCATCGTTGCGCACCTCGCGCAGGCAGGGCGCCAGCAGCGGCACGCCGCCCACCCGCTCGATCAGCGCGGCCAGCTCGTGCGCGTAGCGAGTCTGCAGGACCCCGACGCGCTGCCCCAGCAGCGGGAGATGACCGCTCAACCGGCGGCCTCCACCGGCCGGGTCGATCCATCCGGAGCGGCCGGCGCCATCGCCACCAGCCTATCGAAGCGGGCGCCCAGCGGTGGCAGCACCTCGCTCAATGGACCGGGAACCGGCGGCGCAGCAGCGCCGGGTCCGGGTCGGCGAGCCAGAGCGCCTCGACGTCGTCCGCCGCGGCCGACGGCACCACGGCGGCGACGCCCAGAACCTGCCCGGCGGCCACCCGCCAGACCTGCGCCGTGCCTGCCACGCGGTCCTCGTGCACCAGCAGGTCGATCCCCTGCTCGGGATCGTGGTCCGGGTCGCCGAGCGGGTCGCCCGCCACGACGAGCGCCGTGCTGGCCGACAGCACGGCCACGACCCGCCGCAGCGCGGCGCGCGGTCCCCGCGTCCCGCTCAGGTACGAGGCGAGCGTGGCCGGGTCGCCCGAGACCGGCGCATGGAACCCCAGCCGCCCGCCCGGCGCGAGCACGAGCGCCCCCGCCGGCGCCGGGGGGTCGGGCGCGGACGCCACGCCGCCCACGACCAGCCCCGCCGGCTCCTCGCCGGCCCGCAGCCAGCGCGCGACCAGCCGGCGCACCGGCTCGGGCAGCCACCGCTCGCCGCGCCAGCCCAGCCGCCAGCCGCGGTCCAGCAGCGCGGGCATCGCCGCCAGCGGCTCCGGTCCCGCCGCGAGGTCGAGCAGCGCCACGCCCGGGCCGTCGGGCGAGGCCAGCGCCACCTCCCACCACGGCTCACCCGCCGGCTCGGCCTCCGCCACCACCACGCGGCGCACCCCTGCCGGCGCTCGCTCCAGCTCGGCCAGCTCCAGGCGCCGCGCGCGCACGCCCCGCTCCTCCAGCTCGCGCGCGACCGCCTCGGCCAGCCTCCCGCCGGCCAGCGCGACCGCCGCGGCCGGCTCGACGCGCACCGCCGTGTGCTTCAGCTCCGGCTGGAACGAGAGCGGGTCGAGCGCCCGGCCCGTCACCGCGTTCGCCCAGCCGCCCGGCTCCATCAGCGGCCCGACGTGGAACGGGAGGAACGCGGTCCCCTCCGGCAGCTCCGGGTCGAGCGCCAGGCGAGCGTGCGCCGCCCCGCGCACCGAGGCGACCCTCACCGGCGCGCCCTCCGCCACGCCGGCCCGCTCCGCATCGGAGGGGTGCAGCCGGAGCACCGGTTCCTCGCCGTGGCGGAGCGCCGCCACCCTGCCCGTCCGCGCCTGCGTGTGCCAGCGGTCGCGCTCGCGGCCCGTCAGCAGGCGGAGCGGATGCCGGGCGGTGACCGCCTCGACGGGCTCCCGGAAGGAGACGGCCACGAGCCGCGGCCTGCCGTCCGGCGTGGGGCAGCCGTCCAGGTAGCGCCGGGCCTGGGGACGGCCGCCGGCCGGGTACGGCCACTGCTGCGGCCCCTCGCGCTCCAGCACGGCGTGGGACAGCGCCGTCATGTCCAGGTCGCGGCCGGCGGTGAGCCGGACGTGCTCGTCGAACACCTCGGCGGCGTCGCGCCAGGCGAACGCGCGCGGTGCGCCCAGCGCCGCGCCGGCCGCGGCGAAGATCGCCCAGTCCGGCCGGGCCTCACCGGGCGGCGCGACCGCGGGCTGGGCCAGCGTCACCCGCCGCTCCGAGTTGGTCAGCGTGCCGGTCTTCTCGCCCCAGGCCGCGGCCGGCAGCAGCACGTGGGCCAGCTCGGTCGTGTCCGTGGGGTGGACGACGTCCTGGACGACCAGGAGGTCCAGCCTGCCCAGGGCCTCCCTGACCGCGCGGCCGTCCGGCAGCGACGCCGCGGGGTTGGTGCAGGCGACCCAGAGCACGCGGACGCGGCCCGCGGCGATCGCGTCCACCAGCTCGACCGCGGTCAGCCCGCGCCCGCCGGGCAGCGGGCCGAGGTCCCAGTGGCGCTCCACCTCGGCACGGCCCACCGGGTCGTCCCAGCCCCGGTGGGCCGCCAGCTCGGTCGCCATGCCGCCCACCTCGCGTCCGCCCATGGCGTTGGCCTGGCCGGTCAGGGAGAAGGGCCCGGCGCCCGGCCGGCCGATCTGGCCCGTCAGCAGGTGCAGGTTGATCAGCGCGTTCACGCGATCGGTGCCTGAGGTGGCCTGGTTCAGGCCCTGGCACCACAGCGAGAGCGCGGCCGGCGAACGCGCGAACCGCCGGGCGGTCGCGCGGATCGTGCTCGCGGGCACGCCGCAGATGGCCGCGGCGCGCTCGGGCGGCATCTCGGCCGCCGCCGCCCGCGCCTCGTCCAACCCCGAGCAGGCCTCGCCCACCGCCCGCTCGTCGACGAGGCCCTCCTCGAACAGCGCACGGGCCATGCCGAGCAGCAGCGCGACGTCAGTGCCGGGACGCAGCGCCAGGTGCTCGTCAGCCTCGGCGGCGGACGCGGTCCGCCGGGGGTCCACCACCGTCCAGTGGGCGCCGTGGGCCGTGCGCGCGGTCCGCAGCCGGCCGAAGAGGACGGGGTGCGTGTCCGCCAGGTTGCTGCCCACGATCAGGACGTCGCGGGCCTCGTCCAGGTCCTCGTAGCAGCCCGGCGGCGCGTCGGCGCCGAACGCGCGCTTGTACGCCGCGACGGTGGAGGCCATGCAGAGCCGCGAGTTGGTGTCGACGTTGGCGGTCCCGATCAGGCCCTTGCCCAGCTTGTTGGCGGCGTAGTAGTCCTCGGTCAGCAGCTGCCCTGAGAGGTAGAGCGCGATCGAGCCCGGCCCGTGCTCGGCGGCGGCTCGCCGGATCGCGCCGGTCACCCGGTCGATGGCGTCCGGCCACGCCGCGCGCCGGAACGGCTGGTCCTGCCGCTCGCGGACCATCGGATGCAGCAGCCGGTCGCCGGTGCGCGAGGTCTCCGCCAGGCGCTGGCCCTTGGCGCACAGGCCGCCGCGGTTGGCCGGGTGCTCGGGATCGCCCCGCACCGAGTGGATGCGGCCGCGACGGACCTCCACCAGGAGACCGCACCCGACGCCGCAGTACGGGCAGACGGACCTGACCTGCGTCACAGGTCGAGGACCACGTGCCCGCCGGCCACCCGCGCCGGATAGCAGCGCACCCGCTCGGCGCAGTCATCGACCTCACCGGTGTCGAGGTCCACCCGGCGCAGGTGGAGCGGGCAGGTGACGCGGGCGCCGCTGACGATGCCGTCCTGCAGCGGCCCGCCGGCGTGCGGGCAGGTGGCATCGATCGCCCGCGGGCCTCCGGTCGTCAGGAACAGCGCCACCCGCCGGCGGCCGGCGACGAGCAGCCTGCCCTCGCCGGGCCGCACGTCGTCCAGCGGGACGGCCACTCTCACGGCGCGGGCTCCTCCGCGAGGGCCAGCGGCGCGCGGAACCGGCTCGGGTCGGAGGCCGGCACCGACCGCCACGGGTCGCGGGCGTTGTCCCTGCTGCGCCGGAAGCGCTCCAGCAGGCCGCGGCGCGCCCCGGCGGTCGCGTCCACGGTCGCCGCGCGGAACGCCTCGATCCCCACCCTGGGGACGAAGTGGTACATCCGCTCGAGATACTCGGCCTGCTCGCGGTAGTGCTGCACCGCGATCGCGGCCTCCTCCAGCGCCTGCTCGGGGGTGGCCACCGTGCAGAGCAGGTCCCCCTTCCGCACGGTCATGCCGGCGGCGCCGGCCACGTACAGCTCCCAGCCGCCCACCACGGCCACGATGCCCAGGTCCTTCACCGTCACCTCGGCGCAGTTCCGCGGGCAGCCCGTCACGCCGAGCTTGAGCTTGTGCGGGGTGTAGAGGCCCTCCAGCGCCGACTCCAGCCGGACCGCGAGATCGGTGGAGTCGCCGACACCGTAGCGGCACCAGTCCGTGCCCACGCACGATTTCACGGTGCGCACCGCCTTGGTGTAGGCGTGGCCGGAGGGCATGCCGAGCTCCGTCCACACCGCGGGGAGGTCCTCCTTGCGGACCCCGAGCAGGTCGATGCGCTGGCCGCCCGTGATCTTGACAGCGCCCACCTGGTACCTCTCGGCCACGTCGGCGATCCTGCGCAGCTCAGCCGGACTGGTCACCCCGCCGCGGATGCGCGGCACGACCGAGAAGGTGCCGTCGCGCTGGATGTTCGCGTGGACCCGGTCGTTCACGTGGCGCGATGCCGGCTCCTCGCGGTGCTCGCCGCACCACCAGACGTCCAGGTAGTAGCTCAGCGCCGGCCTGCAGCGGTGGCAGCCGACGCCGTCGCCGAGCCGCTCCAGCACCTCGCTCACCGAGCGGAGGCCGAGACCGAGCACGCGCTCGCGCAGGGCGGCGCGGGGCAGCGGCACGCACGTGCAGACGTCGGGCGCGTCCGGCGCGGCGGCCCGGCCCATGCCGGCCAGCTGGAGCAGGCCATCCACCACCGGGGCGCACGAGCCGCACGAGCTGGAGGCGCGGGTGCGGCGAGCGACGCACTCGCGCGTGGTGCAGCCGCCCTCGGCTCCGATCGCGGCCACGATGGCCGCCCTGGTCACGCCGTTGCAGCCGCAGACGACGGCGTCGTCCGCGAGGTCGGCGCCGGGAGGCGGACCAACGGCGGCGCCCACGCCCAGCAGGGCCAGGCGGTCGCGGACCCGGCCACCCCGGGTCAGGGCGTCGGACACCGCGGCCATGGGACCGAGGTCCCCGACCAGCGCCACGCCCACCAGCGCGTCGTCGCGCAGGACCAGCTTCTTGTAGACGCCGCCGCCGTCGTCCCGCAGCAGGACCTCCTGGTCGCCGGCCTCCGGCGTCGTCCGCCCGCCGGCGAAGACGTCGATGCCGGCCACCTTGAGCCTGGCCGCGGTCGCGAGCGGCCGGAAGGTCGCGGCGCCGTCGCCCGCCAGCTGGCTGGCCAGCACCGCCGCCTGCTCGTGGAGCGGCGGGACCAGGCCGTACGTGACCCCGTCGTGCTCGGCGCACTCGCCGATCGCGTGGACGGCGGGCGCGGACGTCGCCATGCGGTCGTCGACCCGCACTCCCCGGCCGACGTCGAGGCCGGCTGCCGCGGCGAGCGCCACGTTCGGCTTGATGCCGGCGCAGATCACGACCAGGTCGGCGGGCAGCACCGCGCCGCCGTCCAGCACCACCGCCTCCACACGGCCCTCGCCCTCGATGCGCCGGGTGCTGGCCGGCAGCAGGACGCGGAGGCCCATGCGCTCCAGCTCCTCGCGGACGAGGCCGGCGGCGCCGTCGTCCAGCTGGCGCTCCATCAGCCGGTCCACCAGGTGCACGACGGTCACCTGCATCCCGCGCGCCAGCAGGCCCCTGGCCGCCTCCAGCCCGAGGAGGCCGCCGCCGATGACGACCGCGCTGCGGCCCGTTCGCGCGCGCTCCAGCATCGCGTCCACGTCCTCGATGGTGCGGAAGCCGAGCACGCCGTCCAGTCCGGCGCCGGGGATGGGCGGCACGAACGGCAGCGAGCCGGTGGCCAGGACGCAGGCGTCGAAGTCGACGTCACCCCGCGCGGTCGCCAGGCGGCACCGTTCGGCGTCCAGCGCGAGCACCCGGCAGCCGGTGTGCAGCTCGACGCCGTGGCTCGCGTACCAGTCGCGATCGCGCAGGGGGAGGTCGTCCGCGGCCCGGTCGCCGGCCAGCACCTGGCTGAGCCCGATCCGGTCGTAGGCGGGATGGGGCTCGTCGCCGAACACGGAGATCCGCCAGCGACTCTCCAGGCGGACCAGCTGGTCGAGCAGCGACACGGAGATCATGCCGTTGCCGACGACCGCCAGACGCTTGCCGGGCGCAGTCATGATGGTGTGGAAGCTACCAAGCCCCCGGCTCGACGCATACCATGCGGCCGCACAGAAATGGCGGTGGCCGCTTCGTCGGGCCGGCGCGGCTTCCGCGATCGGTTCGTGCGGATCACACCGAATCTGCCGGATCTCTGCGGGTGGATCACCCGACAGCCACACCACCGGCTAGACGCCGACGCCGCCGCGCGGAGCTCAGGCCAACCCCAGGAGCGACCCCGCCCGGCGGTGGCCATCGCCCCAGATCTCATCGAGCAGGGATGACTCGAAGCCTTCGCGAGCGGCGTCTTGTCGCGCCGCGTCCATGGCCACGAGCACGCGCTCGGCGGTTTGCGACAGACGGCGCTCGCTCGCATAGGTCAACCCCGCATACCCCATCCCACCGTCGAGCAGCTGGCCAACGACCTGCCCAGACATCACCACCGATAGCTGACGCTGGCTCACGATCGAGGCCGCGCGAGGACGTCAACCGACAGGGTGGTGAGGACGCGGAGGGCACCGTCGAGATTCACCGAGCCCTTGCCCGTCTCCAGCTTCTGGACCAGCCTGCGCCCCACCCCGGCCGCCATCGCGAGCTCGGCCTGGCTCAGGCGTCGAGTCTTCCGCCGGCGGCGCACGAAAGCGCCAACGTCTTCCTGGGTCGCCAGTCGCGTGAGTTCGGGACCGTTCTGCATGGCTTCCGATCAGAAGCACGCAGCCCTCCGCGAGACTCTCGAGGGCTACAGGCTTCCGATCAGAAGCATTCGCTCATTTCGAGCCGTCACGAGCCACGCTTGCTTCTGATCGGGAGCATATCACGACCAGGGCGCCGGAATGGCGATCGAGCGGTCGCTACCCCGGTGCCTTGGGCTTCAGCTCCAGGGCGCAGGAGTTCATGCAGTAGCGCTCGCCGGTCGGCGCCGGGCCGTCGTCGAAGACGTGGCCCAGGTGGGAGCCGCAGCGCTTGCACAGCACCTCGGTGCGGACCATGAAGAAGCTCCTGTCCGAGCGCAGCTCCACGTTCTCGCGGTTGGCGGGCTCCCAGAAGCTCGGCCAGCCGGTGCCGGAGTCGAACTTGGTGCCCGAGCTGAACAGCTCGGCCCCGCAGGCCGCGCAGTGGTAGGTGCCGTCGTCGTGCGTGTCCCAGTACTTCCCGGTGAAGGCGCGCTCGGTGCCGTGCTCGCGCATCACGTGGTACTGATCCGGCGAGAGCTGCTCGCGCCACTCCCGCTCGGTCTTCTCGATCTGCGTGCTCATGCCTCGACTGTACCCACCGCAAGCAACGCTCGAACGACATCGCGCAGATCCGGCCCTAGTCAGAAAGGAAGACGACCTGCCCCCCCTGACCCCCCGGCAGATGAGGGAGGGTGCGGTCGCTCGAGCGGGACGCCCTCCGAGCAGAGCGGGCAGGCGGCGGCCGGCCAGAGGCCGCTCGGGCGGACCGCGAGCCGCTCCACCGGGAGCGTCTCGTCCTCCGTGAGCCGCTCGGCCGCCGCGCCGAGGAGCAGGAGCGCTCCGATGGCGACCGGCACCGCGCCGCAGACGCGAAGGTCGGCCAGCGTTCCCCGCACGGCGGAGCCCGCGTTGACCACGTCGTCGACGACCGCGACGCGCCGGCACCGCAGCCGTTCGCGCAGCGCATTCGGGATGCGGTAGGCGACCGCGCCGGCCACCGACCGCTCGGCGTGGACGAACGCCGCGTCGAGTGCTGTCGCGACCAGCTGCGCCACGAGCGCGCCCCCGACGAGCGGACCGCACACGACGTCAACGCCGTGCCCGCCCAGCCGGCGGGCGAGCTCCGCCGCGAGCGGCTGCAGCCGTACGGGCCGCCAGGACAGCGTGTCGAGGTCCAGCCAGAGGTCCCCGTGGTGGCCGGACTCGAGGAGGAAGTGCCCGCTCCGCGCGCTCACGAGCGCGAGCACCTCCTCCGGCAACGCCTCGCTCAGAACGCCGGCAGCTCGATCACGCCGCCGTCCTGGTCGCCTCGGCCGGCGCCGGTGAACGTCACCCAGATCCGCGAGCCGTCGGACGAGGTCGCGATGCCGTTCAGGCGCGCATCGCCGAGCGTTCGGCCGGCGACGCGCACGCGACGCACGGCGACGACGCCGCCGTCCTGCCGCATCCGGACGATCGTGCCGTCGCCACGGTTGCAGACGTAGAGGTCCGAGCCCTCCTCCAGGGTGGTGTTGCTCGACCAGTTGGGGTTCTCCGTCTCGACCCCGACAGGGGCCAGGTCGACCGGCTGGTCCAGCGCCTCCGACCGGATGAGTCGCGTCGTGGTGGGCACGAAGACCTGGTTGCCGGCCGGGCCGCCGGCCGCCAGGCCGATGGCCATGATCGAGTCGTCGAACGGCTGGCTCACGTACAGGACGATGGTGGGCGTGTAGTTGATGACGGCGCCGAGCCGCGGCGTGACGTCACCCTCGCCCTCGTCCCCGCTCCACGATCGGCCCACCAGCGGCTGGATGGTGCCGGCCGGCACCATCCCGTCGAGCGCCTTCCCCGTGTGCTCCTGCACGATGCTGCCGTCGGCCACCACCACCGCGAACACCGCGCGGCCGCCGCCGTCGGGCGACCTGCCGAGGAACGCGGTGCCCACCGCGGCCTTCCGCAGCGCGCCGGGAATGACCTGGGCCGGCTGGCGGCCGGTCAGGTCGCCGAGGTACACGCCGCCCGTGGTCGGGTTGGGCGCGCCCTTCAGCGGCCTGCCGTCCGGGTCATCGATGGTGGAGGTGCCGGGCCCGTCCAGGCCGAACGGCGCGTTGGCGGGCCAGAGCCGGCCGAAGGCGTTGTTGATCGACAGCCCGACCGGGTTGCTGACGCCCGTCTGGGCCGCGGTCACGGCGGCCGGGTTGTAGAAGCCGTTGCGGAATGCCGGGCTCTGCGCGGTGTAGAGCTGGACGGCGCCGCCGAGTGCGGACGCCTGGTCGCCGGCGGCGGCGAAGTTCGCCGGCACCGCGAGCACGCCCGCGTCCCGCGAGTCGATGGACAGCAGGGCTCCCTCGGCCTGGTCGGGGTTGGCCTTCGGCGCGCCGAAGTTGGACCGCCCGGCGACCAGCATGCGCGCCGGGTCGAGCACACGCCCCGGCTGGGTGAACGCCGCCAGGACCGGGTTGTCGTGGATCGGGCCGCCGGGCAGGAACCTGCCGACCGGGGCGACGGCCGAGGCGCCGGGGATGCCGGTGGCGACCAGGCGGCCGTCGAGGACCGGCTCCTCGCCAGTGTCACCCGTGGCCTCGCCGGCGAAGATGAGCCTCGTGCCGCCCATCGTGGCGACACCCGCTGCGCCTGCCGCTGACACGAGCATGCCGAGAGCCCGGCGTCGACTGATCCTGCTCACGTTTCTCCTCCCCTGACTGCCGGCTGGATGCCGCGGGACGTCCGGCCCGCGACCGCCCAGCCTGGCACAGATGCCCGGGCGGCGGAGTGGGAGGATCGGGCGACGATCGGGACGGATTGCCCACGGCGACTCCCCCCCATGCGATCCGCATCGTACCCTGGAGCCGGGTACAGGACACGTTCGTCGAGTTTGTAAAGTAAAAGGGGGGGTCGACCATGTTCCTGGCGTTCCATCAGGCCCTGGATCCCATCGGGAACGTGCTGGTCACGACGCTGGCTGCACTGGTGCCTGTGGCCCTGCTGCTGGTCATGCTGGCGGTGTTCCGGGTGACCGCGTGGCTGGCTGTGCTGATCGGGTCGGTCGTGACGCTCGTGCTGGGAATCGCCATCTGGGGCGCTCCGCTGGGGCCCACGCTGCAGGCCTACGTGTACGGCAGCGCCACGGGCGTGTGGTCCGTGGACTGGATCACGTTCTGGGGCGTCGTGATCTTCAACACCCTGGTGGTGACCGGCCTGTTCGAGCACTTCAAGGGCTGGCTGGTGTCGCAGGCCACCGAGGACGTGCGCGTCCAGGCGATCCTGCTGGCCTGGGCGTTCGGCGCGCTGCTGGAGGGCCTTGTCGGTTTCGGCTACCCGTGGGCGGTGGTCGCGCCGATCCTGGTCGCGTTCGGGATCGCGGAACTGGACGCGATCCGGGTGGCCGCCCTGGCCAACAACGCGCCCGTCTCGTACGGTGCGCTGGGGGCGCCGATCATCGGCCTCGCCGCGGTGACGGGCCTGCCCCTGCTGGCCCTTTCGGCGTCGATCGGCAAGGTCGTGGCCGTGCTGGCGCTGCTGCCGCCGTGGGTCCTGATCTACCTGGTCAGCGGCTGGCGCGGCGTCAGGACCGGCTGGCCGCTCGCCGTGGTGGGCTCGCTGGCGTACATCGCGGGGCAGTTCCCGATCTCGCAGTGGGTCAACCCGTACCTGCCGGACGTCGTCGGGGCGCTCGTGTGCTTCGCGGCGCTGCTGGTGCTGCTCCGGTTCTGGCGGCCGTCGGAGACGCTGGGCTACGGCGGGGTGGCGATCACGCGGCCGCCCGCCGTCATCGGCGGTGGCTCCACGCCGCAGCCGGTCCCACGCCGTGACGTCATGCTGGGGCTCGCACCATTCGTGATCCTGGTGGTCGTGGTCGCGCTGTGGACGGGGCCCTGGTCGCCGCTGCCCAAGTTCACGCCCCTGAAGCTCGTCGCCGCGTTCACCTCGTCGGTCGGGGGAAAGGCCGGCAACGTCGCGTTCAACTGGGCGCCAGGGGTCGCGGGCACGTCGATCCTGGTGTCGTGGCTGCTGATCCTGGCGCTGCTGGCGGTGACGGTGCGGCCGCGCCTGGGCCAGGTGCTGCCGGAGGTCTTCCGGCGCACGTTCCGGCAGATGTGGGGCGCGCTGCTGGTGGGGGTGTTCATCTTCGGGCTGGCGTATGTCTTCAACTACTCGGGGATGGGCAGCTCGATGGCGAACGGGTTCTCGAAGATCGGCACGGCGTACATCCTGCTGGTCGCGATCGTGGGCTGGATCGGGGTGGCGCTGTCCGGCAGCAACACGTCGACGAACGCGCTGTTCGGCGCGTTCCAGAGGACGATCGGGCAGATCCTCGGGTTCCCCGTGCTCCTGCTCCCCTCGCTGAGCTCGGTGGGCGCCGAGGTCGGCAAGCCGGTGGCCCCGCAGACGACCAGCGTGGGCGTGGCCACGAGCGCCTACGTGCGCAACGAGGGCGCGGTCATCCGGCACAACATGGGCTGGACCCTCGTGCTGCTCGGCTACCTGATCGTCATCGGCCTGGTGTTCTACTTCTTCCTGCCCGGGACGATGCGCCTCTGAGCAGCATGGCCTGCAAGTAGTACGGCAGACAAGTAGTCCGCCGTACTACTTGCATGGCAGACTACTTTGCTCGAACGGGCCTGGGCCTGCGCGGCAGGGAGGTGGTGCTGGCAGGCTCGGTGAAGTGGTCCGATCCGCCGGACTGCCGGAGCTGCGGGCGCTTCGCCGGGCTGCCGAGGAACTCCCCGACCGGGCCGCGGACGTGCACCTGGCGGTCTTCCCGCGCGAGGAGGTTCGAGACGCCGGCGGCGACGTCCTGACCTTCACCGCTGACGACCTCTATCGAGCGTAGATCGCCCCCGCCGGGCGTTATCGTGAAGCGCGGTCGTCCATCCGGGCGGTCGCGGAGGGGGCCGAGCCGAGCTCTCACCACGGAGATGACGATCCTGCATCCAGTCGACCGGGCTCGCGACAGCTCGATACCCGACCCGATCCCCGTCTCCTACTACGCGCGACCCGACCGGACCGGGCGAAAGATTCCCGACGCCTGGGGTCTGCGGCGCGGTGCGCTCCTCCTGCGCTCGGTGAATCCCCTCCACCTGACCGGCGGTGTGGTCCTGGCCATCGGCCTGCTCCTCGTGACAGCGGTCCTCGCCCTGTCGGGCCCGAGCTCGCCACCGGCGGCCAGCAGGCCCGCGTCGCGCCCCTCCCGGCCCCCGGTGTCGGCCGCCGCGCCGGCGCCGGCTCAGGGCCTGCCGGAGGCCTCCCCTGTGGCGGCAACGCCGTCTCCGACGCCCACACACGTTCCAACACCACGCCCCACCCCGACGCGGGCCGCCGCCCCCATGGTCACCTTCCTGAACCCGCCGCTGTCGGTGCATCGAGGTCAGCCCGCCACGCTGCTCGTGCGGACAGATCCCGGCGTGGCGTGCTCCGTGGAGGTCGGCTACCAGCCCGCGCCGGCGCTCGGTGGCGAGACCGCGACCGACGCCGGCGACGTGAGCTGGACGTGGAAGGTGAGCCACCAGGCTCCGCCCGGCACCTGGCCGATCAGGGTCTCCTGCGGCAACGGCGCCGGCAGCACCAGCATCACGCTGTTCTGACGTGGTCGAGCAGGCGACGAGCTACCAGACCACGCCACCCGCCTTCCCGCAGGTGGCGGTGCCGGGGGCCGGCGTCATCTCCCTGGCGACCCTGGACGAGGTGCGCGACGCCCGCCACGCCGGGAGAGCGAGCGCCGACCACCTGGACCAGCAGGCGACCGAGCTGGAGGAGCTGGCGGAGGACTGGATGGCCCACGCCGGCGCCCTCCTGGTGCGGCGACGCCACTGGGCGGACGCCCCGCAGGAGCTCGCTCCTCAGCTGCTCGAGGCCGAGCGGCTGGTGGCCCGCATCTCGACGCTGGACGAGCGGGCCGCGAGCCAGGAGCGGACGGGCGAGGCGCCCGCCACCGGCCGGAGCGTGGTCGCGCGGCTCCTCGGATGGGGCGGCGTGATCGTTCGAATGCAGCGCGCCGCCGCCGTGGCGCGGCTTCGGCGGACCCTCCTGTCGATCGCTCACGCCGTCGCCGCCTCGCCCGCGCTGGCCGTGCCCGAACTCGAGCCGCGCCTGGAATACGCCACCGAGCTGGACGCGCGCGCCGCCGGGCTTCGAGGCGCGCTGGACTCCGTCGCCCCGCGGCTGGTCGCGCTCGACGTGGAGATCCAGGTGCGCGAGGAGGCCGAGCGGAAGATGGGCATCGACGCGCTGCTCCTGGCGGCGCGGTTCCACACAGGCGGGCTCGCGGAGGTGCCGAGCCCGATCGAGCTGGACGCCGGCGAGGTCGCTCACCTGGCGGTCGACGCCGCGCTCGCACGGATGCCGGCCGGGAGCCGGCACGAACCGAGCGGCTCGGGCTCCGACGTGTCCACCGCTCACACCGGGCTGCTGTCATGGGTCGGCAACCTGCGAAATCACCCGGCGCCCGGCCACGGCATGAGCCGGATCGATATCGGCGCACTCGTCCTCACGAGCCGCCGGCTGCTGTTCGTGGGAAGCACGGAGGCCGTCGCGATCTCGCTCGACCTTGTGATCGACGTGGACGTCTTCACCGACGGTCTCGCGGTGCTCCAGCTGGGTCGCGAATCCCCGGACCTGTTCCTCGTCACGGCCCCCCGGCCCGTGGTGCTCTACCTCAACTACGCGCTGTCCGCCGCGCAGTGCGGCTGACCAGCAGACGACGAGCGCGCGAGCGCCGGCCCGGCCACCGGTGTCGCACACTCCTCCCGACCGATGCCCGGAGCCCGAGAGGCCGTTGGCGACCCTCCCCGCGGAGGGGAGGGTCGGGTACGGCCGATCGGCTCAGGGGAAGAAATCGGACAGCGGTGTCGCGGCGGCGTCGTTGGACGTCAGCGCGGCAACGGTCTGGGGAGACTCGGAAGCTCGTCAGATGGCTGACGAACCGGCGATGCCCACCGTGCGACCTGTTCGAGGCGTGCGGCCGAGGCTCGCCCACATGGTCACGATCGACGTCTCGCTCAGCTGACCAGCCTCAAAGGCTACTGCGCGAGGACACGCTCGACCGCCTCGACCAGAGTGCCAGCTCGCCGCAGCGCGGCTTGCGCGTCGGTGGCAGTAACGCCCCGCTGGTCGTACTGGGCCCGGTCCTTCAGCCCGAGAAGCCGGTCGAGCGCCGTCGCGGGTTCGCGACCGGGCGCTCCAAGCGCACGCAGTTCATTCACGGCGGCCCGGTGATCGTCGGCAGCGACATTGCGACCAGCCAGGGCAAAGCAGAGGGCGTCCTTGGCATTGATGCCGGCCAGGACGGCGCTGCTCGCGGCGGCATTGTGCCAGCTCGCGTCGAGCGCGGCGCGAGCGGCATCCAGGAACTCCCGCGCCTTGTCAAGGTGCGCGCGAGCCTCGGCCCGGCCACCGGTTCGGACTCTGCTCACGATCGATGCCCGGCGAGGTCGCTGAGCGATTCTCCGGCGATCAGCCATCCGTCCCGCTCCGCCTCGACCAGGAACGGTTCTCGGTCGGCCAGGCCCTGGACAGCCTCGCTGCGGCTCATTTCGACGACGCTTCCACGCCTTCCCGTCCACCGCTGCAGGTGATCGGCAAGCCCGGCCAGCTGGTGCTGCCAGGTGAGCTCGTCAGGCTCGATTCTTTCAGCGCGCACCGCGAGCACATCTATGTCCGAGCCCGCCACCGCCTCTCCCCGAGCAACGCTGCCGTACACGACCAGCGAGGCCGGGGCCAGGCGCCAGGCGGCCACGTGCTCAGCCGCCCGTGTGCGGAGCTCCTCGTCGAGGTGGAGCAGACTTCGCAGCGCCGGCATGGCGAGATGATCGCGGTTGGCCCGGTACAGCCACGAAGGAGGCGCAGGCTCGGCCACCACAAGTCCCGACTCCCGGAGCCGGTTGAGCACCCGCTGAGTTGTGGACTGGCTGAGGCCGGTGACTCGCGCCACCGAACGACCGGTCACCGGCGCATCGACCCGTAGCAGA
Source organism: Candidatus Dormiibacterota bacterium (assembly GCA_036500885.1). Taxonomy (GTDB): domain Bacteria; phylum Chloroflexota; class Dormibacteria; order Dormibacterales; family Dormibacteraceae; genus CF-161. Next base: position 5,743 of record DASYBH010000387.1, on the reverse strand, counting down.
GCGGCGAGCACCCGACTCTCGTTCGGATCGACCGGAGCGCCTTGCACCATGAGTCAATTATGACTCAAATGAGTCACTTCTGACTCATTGTTCGCCAGGTCGGTCCGCCGGCATCCGCAGCCTGGACTACACGCCGGCCAGCAGGCGCGCCTCTTCCAGGTACGGCTTCGACGGGTCCTTCGTGATGAGGTTCAGGACCACGTGGTCGGCGCCGGCCTCCCGGTGCTCCCGCACCCGCTGGCGGACCTCCTCCACGCCGCCCCATGCCACCAGCGCGTCGAACAGCGCGTCCGAGCCCGGCGGCTCGAGCTCCGCCTCGGCCCAGCCCAGCTCGATCAGGCTGTTGCGGTAGTTCGGCGCCCGCAGGTAGAAGCTCGTGTGGCGATCGCCGATCGCCCGTGCGGCCTCGCGTGAACCGGCCAGCACCGCCGCCTGCTCGGGCGCCAGGAGCCGGTCGGGCCCGAGTGCGGCCCGCGCCCGCCGGGTGTGCTCCACCGGTACGAAGTACGGGTGAGCGCCCGCCGTGCGGTCGGCAGCCAGCGCCAGCATGCGGGGGCGCAGCGCCGCCAGGACACGCGGCGGAGGCGTCGACTCCGGCCCACGCCACAGCGGGTCGGCCGCGTCCATCGCGTCCAGGTAGGCGCGCATCGTCGCCACCGGCCGGCCGTAGTCATGGCCGCGCACCGTCACGTTGCTGGCATGGGCCACGCCCAGACCGAGCACGAACCGGCCCTCGCCCAGCTCGTTCAGCGAGCGGCCGCCGAACGTCATCGCCGCGGCATCGCGCGCGTAGATGTTCGCGATCCCGCTCGCCACGATCATGCGCCGGGTCGCGGAGAGGAAGATGGCGCCCTGGACGAAGGTCTCACGGGCGAACGCCTCGCCATACCAGATGGCGCCGTAGCCGAGCTCCTCCAGCTCCGCCACGACACGCCGCTGCACCTCAGTCGGAAACGGCGCCAGCTCGCCGGCGAAGATCCCCAGGTGGCCGAGTGCCTCACGCTCCATGCCCCACAAGGCTAGTCATGGCTCAGGCCGGACGCCGGATTCACGTGGACGAAGCCGTTAAGGCCCGCCGATATGCCGCCCCGGCTGCGCCAGCGCGATCAGCTGACCACGTCCTTGTGAAGGAAGCGGTACCAGGCCCAGCTGAAGAAGACGGCGGCGTAGGCGAGCGCCGAGATCGCGCCCTTGACCATGTCGTCCACCTGGACAGGGTTGGACAGCAGGCCCAGCCAGGCGTCGGAGTAGTGCGTGGGCAGGATCACCCGGAGCGACCCGAGCGCGGTGATCTGGTCGAGGATGTCCGAGAGGATCTGCAGCAGCACCGCTCCCCCGACCGCCCCCAGCGGCGCGTCCGTCGACACGGACAGCAGGAACGCCAGTGCCGCCACCACCAGCAGCGTGACCGCGATGTAGCCCACGATGCCCAGCAGCCGCCACACGGCCGGGCCGGTGGCGATCTCGCCGGCCACCGTGGTGCGCAGCGGGTGCCAGCCGTACCTGAGCGTGCCGATGACCAGCGCCGTGCCGGTCAGCACGGCGAGCGCGACCACGCAGCAGAACAGCGACACCAGCAGCTTGCTCCCCAGCAGCCGGCCCCTGGGCACCGGGATGGCCAGCAGGTACCGCAGCGAGCCCCAGCTCGCCTCACTCGCGACGGTGTCGCCGCAGAACAGCGCGACCACGACGACGAGCAGGAAAGAGGCGGACACCAGCAGGCTGAACAGCGCGAAGTTGAGCCCGCCCGAGGTGGCGATGTCGGCCAGTGCGGCGAACTCGCCCCTGCCGCCACCACCCCCGCCGTTGCCGCGCCCGCCGAACTCGAACGCCATGAAGACGACGACCGGCAGGGCGAGCATGAAGCCGAGTGTCAGCTGGGTGCGCCGGCGGGTGGCCTGGCGGCGCAGCTCGGTGGCGAACGTCAGGGTGGTCAGCGGCCGGTATCCCGGCGCCGCGCCGTCCTGGACGGGCACGGTGGCCGTCTCGGCTCCTCGCCGCGATCCACCGCGTGCGCGCCCCCCAGGACATCGCTGCGCTGCGTCGGTGGATCCCGGCGCTCACCACCGACCAGCGCGAGGAAGGCGTCCTCCAGCCGGCGGCGCGGCACCACCCGGTTCACGTCGACCCCGGCCCGGACGAGGGCGGCCACGGCGGCCGCGCGCGGGGTGCCGTCCAGGTCGGCGACCAGGGTGCCGTCGCCCTCCGCGGCCACGCTGCTCACCCCGGCCTGGAGCAGCACCTCGGTGGCCGCTGCCACGTCGGACACGTCGAACTGCACCGATGGCGAGTCGCCGACGACGCCCTCGACCGGCCCGGACGCCACCACCTGCCCGCGGTGGACGACCACCACGTGGGTGCAGGTCTGCTCCACCTCGGCCAGCAGGTGGCTGGAGACCAGCACCGCCCGGCCGCGGGTGGCGTAGCGGCGCAGCACGCGGCGCATCTCGGCGATCTGCGGCGGGTCCAGACCGTCCGTCGGCTCGTCCAGCACCAGGAGGTCGGGCAGGCCGAGCATCGCCTGCGCGATGGCCAGGCGCTGCTTCATGCCGTGGCTGTACGTCCTGACCCGCCGGTGGACGGCGTCGCCGAGCGCGGCGATGTCCAGCGCCTCCTGGAGCCGCGCATCGGCCTCGGGCCGGCCCGTCGACCGCCAGTACAGCCGCAGGTTGGCGAGGCCCGAGAGGTGCGGCAGGAAGCCGGGGCCCTCGACCAGGGAGCCGACCCGCGAGAGCACCGGCGCCCCCGGGACCAGCCGGTGACCGAACACGTAGATGTCGCCGGCGGTCGGCTCCAGCAGGCCCATGAGCACTCGCAGGGAGGTGGTCTTGCCCGCGCCGTTCGGGCCCAGCAGACCGACCACCTGGCCACGGCGGACCGTGAAGTCGACGCCGGCCACGGCGACCAGGCCGTCCCCGTACACCTTGCGCAGGCCCTCGACCACCAGCGGCGTGCCGGCGTGGGCCGGCTCGACCGACCGGTCGGCAAGGCGGTGCCGGCGCCGGCCGAGCCAGATCGCCGCCGCCAGCCCGAGGGCGAGGACGACCACCATGCCGGCCAGGACCCACCGCCAGACCACGTCAGGGTTGGCGATCGGCTCGCCGCTGACGGCCGGCAGGGTGACGCCGCCGCTCGCAGAGACGACGTAGACCGCCGGCGCCGCCGGCGTCGCGTACGCCTGGTCCGAGGTGGCCACGACGACCGCCAGCAGGTGCCCGGACTGGAACTCGTGCACGATGGCCGGCAGGGTCACGGTGACGGGCCTGGCGCCGGCGATCGAGGCGGGCAGGCCCGTCAGGTGCACCGGCGCGACCAGGCCGTCGGGCAGCGTCGCGCCGCTCCTGGGGTCGACGTCGTACAGCTTGACGAACAGCACGGCCTCGCCGGACGGGCTGGCGGCCCTGACCTGCACGACCGGCGCGCCCACGACCTCCAGCGTCGAGGTCAACGGCGCGGAGACGAAGTCGGCATGCTGGCCCGGGACGTCGCGCACGGCGCCGCTCGCGAGCCTGCCCAGGCCGCCGGTCGTCAGCCCCGGCAGCGACGACACCGCGCCCGGGGTGCCGTTGGGCGGGTTGGCGGCCGGCTGCGGAGGCCCGACCAGCGGGACGGTGGTGGTCGACTGGCCGCCCACACCCGGGTACCTCGCGGTCGAGTAGCCGAGCGCCACCAGGCCGTTGCCGCGCGCGTCGAATCCGGCGATGCGCGAGTAGGTGAAGCTCTCGCCGGGCGCTGCGCCGGAGCCGAGCAGGTAGTGGTCGAGCCACCGCACCGTGAGGAGGCGCAGCCGGTCCTGGTCGGACTGCGGGCCCGACCCGCCGTCGTGCCCGCCGGTGTACCAGGCCACCCGCACGGGCGTGCCGTTCGCGGCGATGCCGCGTGCGTTGGCGTCGGCCTCCGAGAGCGGGAACAGCGAGTCGGCCTGGCCCTGGACGAGCAGCGTGGGCGCGGTGATGCGCGGCAGGATCGTCGCCGGGCTGGACCGGCGGAACAGGGCGACCTGGTCCGCGGTCGCGCTCCCGGTCGTGGCGACGGACAGGTACGCCTGGCAGACGTCATGGGCGAACCGGCCGCACGCGGGGTCGGCGGCGATGGAGGGGCGTGCGATCCGCCCGAGGGGCAGGCCGGCCGGCGGCGAGATCCCGCCGCCCCCGAAGAACACCCCGGCCCACGCCCTCTTGAACACCCCCTGCTGCGGACCGGCCCCCGTCGACTCCGGGAGGAAGGCCGCGGCCAGGTCGTTCCACGTGATCTCCGGGACGATCGCGTCGACCCGCCGGTCGTACCCGGCGAGCAGGAGCGCCAGCGCGCCGCCGTACGAGCCGCCGACCACGCCCACCCGCGGGTCGCCGGGGGCGTCCTTCCTGATCTCGGGGCGAGCGGCCAGCCAGTCGACCAGCCGCTGCGCGTCCCTGACCTCCCAGTCGGGACTGTCGAGATGGATCTGGCCGCCGCTGCGGCCGAAGCCCTCCGCGGTCCACGTGAGCACCGCGTACCCGTGGCCGGCCAGGTCCCTGGCGTCGGAGGCGACGCTGTCCTTGGTCCCACCGAACCCGTGGGCGAGCAGCACGGCGGGGACCGGGTGCGCAGCCGAGGCCGCCGCGGGCCGGTAGTACGTGGTGTCGAGGCTCACCGGCGTGGCGCCGTCGGGGCCGGTGAGCACCGTGATCGTCTGCGACCCCGTCGTGTAGCCGGGCGCCGCCGGCCAGACCGCCCAGCCGGCCAGGCCGGCGGCGAGCGCCAGCAGCACGCCCCCGGCGACCGTTCGGCGTCGGGTCAACTTCAACCCTGGCCGGGGCAGCAGTCGCCGCAGGAGAGGGGAAGCCACGGACACGATGCGGTCACGATACGTGCTGCCGGCCCCGGCTCGCGGCGGGTTTACCGGCGCGCTCGCACCTCGGCGACCAGGACGTTCGGATCGGCGCTCCTCGGGTTCCGGCAGCTTCGGACGATGCTCGCCTCGCGGAACCCGGCCGACTCGAACTCCTCGAGGAAGGCCCCGCCCTCCTTCGCGCCCGCGATTCAGGCGAACCAGTCAGCTTCGTCGTGTCGCCCGGCGTGTTCCGCAGCCGGCTCCACGACGACCAGCTCGGCCGCATACACGGTCCCGCCCGGCCGGACGACGCGGGCCAGCTCGCGGAAGATGCCGGCGCGGGCCGGGTTCAGGTTGAAGATCCCGTTGACCATCGCCACGTCGATGGAGCCGGCCGCGGCCGGGATCGCCTCGGCGTCGCCGCGCACGAACCCGACGTTGGCGGCGCCCACCGCGCACGCCGCGGCCCGGGCCCTGGCCAGCATCGGCTGGCTGAAGTCCAGGCCGAGCACCGCGCCGGCGCCGCCGGCCACCAGCAGGCTGTCGAGCCCGGCGCCGCAGCCGAGGTCCAGCACGCGCGCTCCCTGCTCGATCTCGGCGAAGCACGGCAGGCACGAGATGCCGGCGAACGCGTCCAACGACGGGGCCGGGACACGCGCGAGCCAGCTGGCCGGGTAGCCGGTCCTCTCGGCGAGCCGCCTGCCGACCGGGAATGGATGGTCCGCGGCGGGCGTGAGGGCGATCTCCGAATAGGCGTGATGCACCTTCTGGCGGAGCGCGGGGTCTGCGACGTTCATCCGATGCGTAAGCTACGCCCACTCCCACCGAGGAGGCGCGTGGCCGCCTTGCAGACGTCGTCTCGGCGGACCCACGCGGTAGCGTGTACCAGCTGAACGCGACACGCTCCGGAACAAGGTCCCGGGTCGCTGG
>DASYBH010000386.1:0-13849 GCA_036500885.1 Candidatus Dormiibacterota bacterium | reverse complement strand
TGAGCCCGACGCACACGATCTTGCCCGGCCGTGGCACGGACGGCCCGAGCCGCAGTCCGGCCTCCGCGACGACCGGACCGGTGGCCAGGCGCTCGACCTCCCCGGGATCGAGCGGCAGGAGCGCGTTGAGGTCGCGGGCCGGCAGCTCGGCCACGCCGCCGGGCGTCAGCAGCCCGACGTGGAGGCCGTCATCGCGATGAAAGGTCAAGAGGCGCACCGGGCAAGTGTGCCCGATTCGCATCGCCGTGTAGTCACCGGCACAACCTCTAAAGAACTTCTCAGAGCACACCCAGCAGCCGGTCCACGTCGAGCCGGCCGCCGGCCGCCGCCGTTCGGAAGGTCTCCACCGTCTCCCTCACCCCCTCCCGCAGCGGGGTGAGGTGGAACCCTCCGAGGCGCCGCTCCAGGGCGCTCGTCTCGAACGCGTCGGGGAACGGCAGCGGCGACGGCTCGAAGGCGATGTCCGGCGCGTCGCCGGCCGCCTCCCGGATCGCCGCCACGACCTCCTCCATCGAGGCCGTCTCCACGGGCAGGGTGTACGTCTCGCTGCCGCCGCCGTCCGCGCTGGCGCGAGCCGCCGCGATGAACCCCGCCGCCACGTCGCGGGCGTGGTGGTAGCCGGCCGAACCGCCCCACGCGATCCGGTGGGGCCGGCCCGCGGCGGCGGCGAGCATGGCCAGCGTCGGGCTGGAGGTCAGGCCCTGGTCGCGGCCGGGGCCGTACACGACCGCGCCGCGCAGGCCGATCGCGACCACGCCGTGGTCCTGCTCGTAGACGCGCGCCATCCACTCGTTGGCCAGCTTGTAGGCTCCGTAGAGCGTGGCCGGCGCCGGCGCCGCGTCGTGCGGGAGCGGGCCGGGGCCGTAGCGCGCCGACGGGCCGTAGACCGCGATGGAGCTGGCGAAGGACACGCCGCGCACCTGGTGACGCAGCGCCCGCGCGACCTCCAGCACGACGGCCGTCCCCTCGACGTTGACGCGCGCCCCGAGCGTGGGTTTGGCGCGCACGAACGGGACCTGGAGCGCGGCCAGGTGCACCACGTGCGTGATGCCCCGCTCACCCACCAGACGCTCGAGATCGGCGCCGCTCGTGACGTCGCACCGCACCAGCGGGACGCGCTCCTCGAGGCCCGGGTCGAGCAGCCGCCAGCGGGACGCGTCCGCGGCGAGGTCGGTGGCCACCACGGGCGTGCCCTCGGCGTCCAGGAGCCTCACGGTCCAGGCGCCGATGCAGCCGAGGGCGCCGGTGACCAGGAATCGTTCGCCGGAGGTTCCGTCAAGCATCGCTGCATGTGTACCACTGTGGTTCGGCGCTGAGGTGCGCGACGACCCCGGCCACCCGAGCGATCAATCCGCGCGACGAGGTCTGAGGCGGGGGCGCCTGCCGCTGGACAGGCGCCCCGCCACGCGAAGAGGGGGCGTGTCAGCAGGTGCTGCTCCGCAAGGCCGCGCCCGCTGGGGGATGCGTCCAGCGGGGCACAGTGTGAGCGACGGACCCGGCAGCACGATGAGAACCGCGTGAGGATCCTCTCATCCGCCCGATCCCGGCTCGTGCCCGAGCGTCCGACCGCAGGTTTGACATGCCAGGCGGCTTGGTTCACCCTATAAGAGTCTCAATCGACTAGCGGCCCTTTCATCGAGACCCCGGAAGGTTGCGGAGGCATGCATGGATTTTGGCTGCCCAGGGTGCTGCGCCAGGCAACAGCAGCGAAGGGCGGTTCTCAGCGGGGAAACGTAGAGCCGTGGCGCCAGAGGCTTTCGAGGCGATGCGCCAGTCAGTCCAGCACGCGGTCGCATCTGATACCGCACCGTCTCGGGCTCGTCACCCCGAGGGTGCCCAGGCGACGATTGTCATCAGGGAGACTGCACAATGGCAGAGAAATTCGAGCTGAGAGCGGAAGATGCGGCGGCCCTGTCTGCAGCCAGGCAGGCGGCGGTTGTCAACTACATGGACCGGGAGCGACCGCCTGCCAACCTTGTCGGTTTTGGCGTCGGCGTCCGGTACCGCCGCGGCGAGCCGACGGGTGAGAAGGCGGTCCTCGCCCTGGTCGAGCGCAAGGTCGAGCCCGGCGACCTGATGAAGGAGGACCTCTTACCGGGGGAGTTCGACGTACTGGAAGTCGGACGGATCTCCGCCTTCGCGACCACGACCATTGTCACGACAGAGCCGGCTGGGCGTGCTGCCGTGGCTGCTCCCGCCCCGGACGGCATGAGGTTGGAGGCACTGCCGGCACCGGTGCCAGCAGCACCACCGATGGCGCCGCCCGCGCTGGTGGAGCTGCGCGGCCCCGGCCGGCTGAGGAACAAGATGCGGCCATGCGAGGGCGGCTTCAGCATCGGCCACTACAGGGGCGTGACGGGCACGATGTCCACGGCCGTGTATGACATCCTGCCTGGTGGCTCCGTCAGCCCGCCCAGGCCGGGCTTCGGCATCCCACATGAGTTCTACGTGCTCAGCACCAACCACGTCCTGGCCAACTCCAACCAGGCGCACATCGGCGACCCGATCCTCCAGCCTGGCCCCGCCAACGGAGGCCAGCTCGGCGTCGATCAGATCGCCAGTCTCCACCGTTTCGTGCCCATCGACTTCTTCCCCTGGAAACCGCTGCAACAACACAACAACATAGTCGACTGCGCCATCGGGCGGGGTGAGCTGCAGGACCTCGACCGCGAGGTGTACTGGTCCGGGGAAGTACGGGGCTGGCGCCTCAAGAGGCAGCGCGCCGGGTATCCGACGATGCCGGTGAGGGTCGGTGAGGCTATCCAGAAGACCGGCATGAGTACCGGCTGGACCTCAGGCGTCATCATGGCGACGGACGTGACGCTCGACGTCGACTACGCCACATTTGGAAGGGCCCGGTTTCGCGAGCAGTTCCTGGCCTGGAACAACCCCTTCCGCCAGACGGCAATCGCGGAATACGGCGACTCCGGTTCGCTCGTGCTCGATATGGACAACGTGGCAGTGGGCCTGCTGTTCGCCGGGTCGGACAGGGTCACGCTCTGCAATCAGATCGAGAACGTCCGCGCGCAGCTCAGGGTGGAGATAGCGCAGCGCATCCTGTGACGGCCGGTGGCCCGGCGCACCCAGCGCCGGGCCACATCCGGCTGCCAGCAGCACTGTGTCGTGCCGAAGCGGAACGCCGCCGGCGCGAGGCGGCGTCCCGCGTGTCAGGAGCGCAGGTTGACGGTCACGCTCTTGATCTGCGTGAAGCTCTCCAGCATGCCCTCGAGCGAGAACTCCCGGCCGATGCCGCTCTGCTTGTACCCGCCGTACGACTGGCCGGGGAGCTGACCCGCGCCCTGGTTGACCTGCACCCAGCCGGACTCGATGGCGTGCGCCGTGCGCAGCGCCCGCGACAGGTCACGGCACCACACGTAGGCGGCCAGCCCGTAGTGGCTGTCGTTGGCCATCCGCACGGCCTCCCTCTCGTCGCTCCACGGGATCACCGCGAGGACGGGGCCGAAGATCTCCTCTCGCGCGATGCGCCACTCGTTGCCGACGTTCGCGAAGACGGTCGGCTGCACGTAGTAGCCCTCAGCCAGCGCGCCATCCCGCGGCGGCAGCCCGCCCATGACCACCCGCACATCGCGCTGCCGCATCCCGTCCTCGATGTAGGAGCACACGCGGTCGAACTGCGTGCGGTTGATGATGCTGCCCATGTCGGTCGCCTCGTCGAGCGGGTCGCCGATCTTCAGGACGCCCAGCCTCCGGACGAGCCGGTCGAGGAAGGAGTCCATGATCGACTCGTGCAGGAAGAGCCGCGAACCGGCCGTGCAGGACTGGCCCTGGCGAGTGAACCGCATCCCGGCGATGACGCCGTCGACCGTCCGATCGTCGTCGGAGTCGGGGAAGACGATCGCTGGGCTCTTGCCGCCCAGCTCGAGTGACACGGCGGCGATGCGCTCGGACGCCGCGCGCATCACCAGACGGCCGACCTCCGTCGAGCCGGTGAAGGACACCTTGGCCACGCCGGGATGGGCCGCCAGCGGCGCGCCGCACTCCTCGCCATACCCCGTCAGCACGTTGAGCACCCCGGCCGGCAGGTGCTCGGCGCAGATGCGCGCCAGCATCAGGACCGCGAGCGGCGCGTCCTCGGCCGCCTTCAGCACCAGGGTGTTGCCGGCCGTGACGGCCATGGCGATCTTGAGCGCCCCGAGGAGCACGGGAGAGTTCCAGGGGATGATGCCGCCGACCACGCCGATCGGTTCCCGCCGGCTGTAGCTCAGGAGATCCTCGCCCAGCGGGATCTCGGCGCCCTTGAGCTCGCCGGCCACGCCGCCGAAGTAGCGGAACACCTCGGCCGCGCTCCTGATCTCCGGCCGGGCCTGGGGACGAACCGCGTTGCCGGTCTCGCACGCCAGCACACGCGCCATCTCGTCGCCGCGCTGCTCGACGTCGTCGGCGATCTGCAGCATCAGCTTGCCCCGCTCGCGGGCCGCCACCAGCTTCCAGTACTGGAACGCGCGCGCCGCGGCGCTGACGGCGATCTCCACGTCCGCCGCGGCGGCGCGCGGCACCTCGGCGATGACGCAGCCGCGGTGGGCCGGGTTCTCGACCTTCAGGAAGTGGCCGCCGACGCTCTCGCGCCACTCGCCGTCGACCAGCATCAGCTCGCGCCGCACCCCTGTCGTGGGGTCGTCCGGAGCCAGCGCCGGGCCCGCGCCGTTCCCGCCGGCGTGGGCGTCCCAGAGCCGGCTGGCGGGATCGTCGCCGGCGCCCTCCAGGAGCCTGGCGACGGCGGACATGTCGAGCTGCCCGTAGCCGTGACGGCTGGCCAGCCCGTAGAGCTGGTGGGCGAGGGCCGTGAGCGTCAGTGGGAGGCCGAGCTCGGACCCGGCGCTCAGCGCCAGGCCCAGGTCCTTGTGCATCAGGTCGACCTTGAAGCCGGGGGCGAAGTCCCGATTGACCGGCGCCTCCGGGACCAGGCCCGGCACCGGGGCCATCCGCAGCGACCAGCAGTTGCCGGAGCTGCTCTCGATCACCTCACGCAGGGTCCGCGGATCGGCGCCGCCGCGGATGCCGAGCGCGAACGCCTCGGACACCGCGATCATCGAGGTGCCGGTGAGCAGGTTGTTGGCGAGCTTCACGGTCTGGCCCAGGCCGGCGGGGCCGCAGTGGACGATGCGCGTGCCGAGCGCCCGGAGGAGGTCGCGGTGCGCATCCAGCGTCTCGGCGTCGCCACCCACCATGATCGTCAGCGTCGCCGCCCTGGCGCCGGCCTCCCCGCCGCTGACCGGGGCGTCGATCATCCGGCAGCCGCGCGCCGTGACCGCCTCGGCGACGCGCTTCGTCGTGCCGGGGTCGATGGTGCTCATGTCGATCACGGTCGCGCCGGGCCGCAGGCGCTCGACCACGCCCTCCGTGCCGAGCATCGCGGCCAGCACGTGGCGAGCCGCGGGCAGCATCGTGATCACGACGTCGGCGCCGGCGGCGGCGTGCCCCGGCGATCCGCAGGGCTCGGCGCCGCTCTGCTCCAGCTCACGCATCCGCCCCGGGTCGACGTCGTACACGCGCAGGGCGTGGCCGGCGCCGATCAGGTTGCTCGCCATTGGAAGACCCATGGTCCCCAGACCGACGAACCCGACCTTCTTACCCATCCCGCTTCCTCCCAAGGTTGTCGAATTGTCCACTCAACCTTAGAAAAATTGACCAGGGTGTCGTCGGGAGCCACGGATGGCGGGAAGGCCAGGCCGGCGGTCCGCTTGACAGCGGCCGGCCTCCCGTGGTTCCTCTACAGGCGATGAACGGGCCGGTGATCCAGGGCAGTCAGTTTCGCCTGCGGCCTCCTCGCGGCGAGGATGCCGAGACCATGACGGGCTGGTTCGAGGACCAGGAGGTCACGGCCCGCCTCACGATGCGCTTCCCGCCGTCACTGGAGGCCGAACGCGGCTGGCTGCAGCGCACCGCGGACGACCCCGACGTGATCTTCTGGGTGATCGAGCACGAGGGCCGGCCGGTCGGCGGCACGTCCATCGGCGCCATCGACTGGAGGAACCAGCACGGCACCACGGGCACCCTGATCGGGGACAAGCGGGCCTGGGGCCGCGGCATCGCCGGCGAGATGATGCGGCTGCGCGCCGACTTCGCGTTCACGCAGCTGCCGCTGCGCAAGCTGAAGTCCGGCTACCTGGAGGGCAACGAGGCGAGCCGCCGCGCCCAGGCGAGCGCCGGGTACCAGGAGGTCGGCCGCCTGCACCAGGAGCACTTTCGGGACGGCCGCTGGATCGATCACATCGTCACCGAGCTGCTCCGCGAGGACTGGGAACGCATGAGAGCGGGCCACGCGAGCTCCTGAGGTCTGAGCTGGCCGCCGCCGATGCCCGTTTCAGGGTCGCGCCGGACCCCTGCTCGCACGATTACTGGCGGCCGACGTCGCGCTCGAGTACGCCATCAGCCGCGTGCCGGCCGGCACCAAGAGCCAGCCCTCGCCCACCGCGAGCCCAGTCAGCTCAGGCGCGAACACTGGGTCGGGCGAGCTCAGGGCTGCACCAGCGCTGGCCGTCCAGACCTGGCTGCCCACGGCGGCGTCGACGCCGTACAGGTTGCCACTGCTGGAGCCGACATAGACGACGCCGTTGGCGACCACCGGGGCCGTGACCAGCTGGCCGTCTCCTGCGAAGGTCCAGGCCAGGCTCAGGTCGGGCAAGTTGTGGGCCTCGAGAACCCCTCCGACAACGAAATAGGCGAGGCTGCCGGCGAAGGCCGGGGACACGTGCGAGGCGTATGTACTCACCTGGGCTCCGGTACCGGCGTCGAGGATGGCGCGGGGTGAGTTGTCCGAGAGCGCGAAGTCCTGGGTGTACAAACGGCCGCCGTACAGCGCCGGCGCCAGGAAGGGCGTGCCGCTGTTGCATGTTTGGCCAGGGCGAGTCCAGGCCTGCGTGCCGTCGGCCGCGGCCAAGTCAGTCATGTCCTCGCAGCCGGTGTCGACGTAGACGTCGGTGGCGGTAATTGCGTCCAGCCGCGCGTTCCCCACATTCCTCAGCCACAGCTGGGCGCCCGTCTCCTCGTCCAGGCGCATCGGCCCCGCGAACAGCAGGCCCCCGGAGGCGACCGGGTTCGGGCAGGCCAGGCTCACGCCCACGATCCGGCTCCACAGCTCGGTTCCGTTGCCGGCGTCGAAGGCGTGCAGGACGCCGGACTCCTGCACGAACACGCGGCCGCTGTCGGCGGCGAGTAGGGCCGGACACCCGGTCGCCGGCCCGGTCAAACTGACCGGGCCCCAGACCGCCGCGCCGGTGGTCAGGTCGACCGCGTGCAGCACGGAACCGCCGGACGCTGCCCCCACGGCGAAGAAAGCGCGGGCGCCAACGATCAGCGGGTAAGTAACAGGGCCGCCGAGGTCCATCGACCATCTCTGCGCCAGCGGCGGCTTGAGCGAGTCGCTGCCCTGGCTTCCTGCGTGCGCGACGTCGACCTGGTGGCTGACGGCCTCGTCGGGCGCGGTCGGGCTGGGCGAGTTTACGGTCCCGCCGGTCGCATAGACCGTCACCGCGCCGCCGCCCGCGAGCGCCACCAGGCCCTCGCCGGCCGAGACCGTCTGCACCAAGTTGGAGACGCCCAGGATTCCCGACCAGACCTGTCGGCCGGTGCGGCCGTCCAGCGCGTAGGCATCTTGCCCGAAGCCGAACAAGACGAAGCCGTTCACCACGACCGGTGGGCTGCTCGGGCGCCCGTAGTACCGCGGCCCGGCGTTTCCCACCTGGTTGGCGTCGGCATCCCAGCGCCACACCAGGCTGCCCGTGGTGAGGTCCCAGCCCTCCACCGAGCTCTCCTCGGCGTAGAAGGCCATCGAGCCGCTGAGGGCGGGCAGACTGGTGGAACGGAACACGCCGAGCTGGGTTCCCGTTGCGGCGTCGAGCACCAACCCGCCTGAGGTGTCGCGGACGTACAGGCGTCCGTTGGAGAGCGCTGCCGTGCGCGGGCCGCCGGCCTGCAACGTGCACGAGCTGGGACCTACGTGCCAGATCAGCGCGCCGCTGGCGGGATCGAAGTCGTAAACCTCAGGGCAGGGATAGGCGAGGTAGACGCCGCCGCTGGTGACCACCGGCGAGCTGTCGCCCGAGCCGAGCACGCTCTGGCTCCAGAGCATGGCGCCGGACTGCTCGCTGACGGCGAGCAGCGCACCGCTCGCGGCGATGTATACGGAGCCGTTCGCTGCCGTGGGGTAGGACTGGAAGCCGGACCCAGGGAGCAGCGCCGTCCAGCGCTGCGCACCGCTCGCAGCGTCGAACGCTTCGATGGCTCCTCCGGAGCCGAGGGCGAACACGGCGCCATTGTCGTACGCGAGCAGTGAACCCTGGGGCAGGGTGACGGGCCCCCAGGCCGCGCTGCCGTCGGCCTCGTTCAGCGCGAAGAGCGTGGCGCCGTCCGTGAAGTAGACGTGACCGCCGGCGATCAGCGGGTAGGAGGGCAGTCCGGATGTCGCGGCCGTCCATCGTTTCGCTAGCGGGAACCCGAGCGGATCGGCGTCCTGTCCGCCGGTGTGCTGCGGGTTGAGCTGGTAGGACCGGGCCTGGTCGAGGCCGCCGGGAGGCGGCTGCGCCGATGGCGTGGTCGTGGGTGCGCTCGTGTAGAACACCAGGGTGCTGCCGAACGGCGCGGCCAGGCCGCCCTGCCCGATCGCCAGCGCGGCAAATTCGGGGAATTTGAAGCCCACACCGACGCGATCGCTCCACGCCGCCCGGCCCGTCGCCTCCGCGATCGCGAACAGGAAGCCCTCGGTGGACGCCACGTAGACGTATCCGTTCGCGACGACGGTCGCCGAGGCGAGCGTGTCGTCGGCGGCCTGGACGCCCACCGCGTCGCTCTCGGCGAAGCTCCAGGTCACCGCGCCGGAGGTTATGTCATGGGCCTCGAGCCGGCCCCCGACGACGAAGAAGCCGAGGCCGCCGTCGAAGGCGGGCGCCGCGCCTGCGCTGAACGTGCCGACCTGGCCCCCGGTCCCCCCGTCGAGAATGATCCCGGTTCCTTGCGTGCCGGTGCGGACGTACACGAGGCCTCGATAGAGCACAGGAGTGAGGCCGCTGCCGGTCGTGCAACCGCCCGAGTGGCGCCAGATCTGCGCGCCAGTAGCGAGGTTGAGGTCGTAGGCATTGCAGTCGTCGGCAACGTAGAGGTCGGTCCCGGTGACGACAGGTGAGCCCTGACCTCCCAGCTCGAGGGGGGTCGACCAGAGGACGCCGCCCGAAGCCTCGGAGACGGCGTACACGGTCCCACCCGAGCCCTGCCCCACCGCATAGACCGTCCCGTTGACCGCCGTGGGAGCCGCCTGGGCGAAGGGCTGACCTGGCAGCGTTGTCGTCCAGTCGGTCGCGCCCGTGCGCGAGTCGAACGCGCGCAGCACGGCGTTCTGCTGCAGGACGAACACCCGGCCGCCGTCGTAGGCGGCGAGGGCAGAGCTGGTGGGCAGGATTACCGGTCCCCAGACCGATCGGCCAGTGCGCTGGTCCAGCGCGAACAGGCCCAGGTCGCCGTTGGCGTCGGCGCCGGCCGCGACCTCGTAGACGTTGCCGTCAGCGATCAGGGGATAGGAGACCGCACCGCCGAAGTCGAGCTCCCAGCGCCTTGCCAGCGCGGGCTGGAGCGCGTCACCCGACTGGGCGCCGGTGTGGACCGCGTTGATCTGGAACGTGACCGCGAAGTCCGGTGGCGTTGGCGACGGGCTCGGCGTGGGGGTGGGTGTGGGTGTGGGTGTGGGTGTCGGGGTAGCCGACGGCGTGGGGCTGGGCGTTGGCCGAGGTTGCTTCGCGGCTGCCACCGTGGGGACCGCCAGCTGTGTCAGCAGGCACGCAGCGACGGCCAGACCGATCAAACCAGTGACTCGTCTCAATGGGTCCCTCCTCCTCGCAGGCCGGTCGTCGCTACGGGCCACGATTTTCGCAGCTTCGGGCGCGTCCGCGCATGGGCCAGAACGCGCTCGCTGCGTTTCGCAGCGTCAGCCGGCGGCGGCGCGCACCTCCGGCTGCGCCGGGTAGCGAATCGGCATGAACAGGTAGGTGTAGTCGTCTCGCCGGTATCCACCGCGTACGCGCTCCCCAGGACATCGCTGCGCTGCGTCGGTGGATACCGGCGCCGTCGTCCGCCTCACCACGCACGCTCCCATCGGCCCCTGGAGGTGCAGCTCCACCCGCTCCTCGGTGCTCAGCGCGGGGCAATCGAGCAGGAACCGCGCGTTGAACGCCACCCTCGTCTCCCCGCCCGCGACGGCGGCCTCCAGCTCGGTCTCCGCCGATCCCACGTCGATCGTCGCCGCCGACAGCACGATCGAGCGCTGCATCACCGCCAGGCGCACCACGTTGGCGCTGCTGTGGGCGAACGGCGCGAGGGCGCGGAGCCTGCCGCTCAGCTCGGCGGCCGAGACGGTGACCCTGGTCGCGAACCTGGTCGGGACGAGCCGGCGGTGGTCCGGGTACGCGCCGTCGATCACCCGCGAGGCGATCTCCGCGCCGGGCGCCTCGAAGAACACCTCGTTGCCCTGGGCGCTGACCGCCACCTCGAGATCGCCGTCCGTGCTTCGGAAGAGCCGCACCACCTCGGCCATCGTCCGCGCGGGAACGATGATGCCCGGCGTCCGCAGCGACTGCCCCACGCCCAGCTCCACCCGGCGCACCGCCATGCGATGGCCGTCCGTCGCGGCGAGGACGAGCCGCGAGCCTTCGATCTCCAGGCGGACGCCGGTCAGCGCCGGTCGGGCCTCGTCGGTGGAGGCCGCCACGAGCGTGTCGGTGATCGCGCCCAGGAGCTGCTGCGCCGGCAGCGCCAGGCGACTGCCACCGGCGGCGCCGGCGCCGGGCGGGAACTCGCCGGCAGGGACGCCGTGGATCTCGCTGGTGAACGTGTCGGAGCGCAGCCGGAGCCGGCTGCCGGGCTGCTCCAGGTCGAGCCGCAGCCGTTCGTGCGGAATCGCGCCGCTGAACTCCGCCAGCAGCCGGGCCGGGATCGCGACGCCGCCATCGACCGCCACGTCGGCCGCGATCCGCCGGCGGATGGTCAGCTCGAGGTTGGTCCCGGTCAGCAGGAGCTCCTCCCCGGTCGCCTCCAGCAGCACGGTGCCGAGGACCGGCAGGCTGGTCCTCGAAGAGACCGCTCGCATCACGCCGCCGAGGGCCGCCGCCAGGTCTCCCGAATCGCAGGTCAGCCTCACACCACCCATGCTAGTCGGCATATTGATATCGTGGGGATACCGTGACATCGAGATATCGAGTCCCCCACGTGAAGGTCCCGATCGCGTTCCCGCAGGATCTCTACGACTGGCTCCGGGAGACCGCGTTCCGCCGCCGCGAACCCATGGCCGAGCTGGTGCGCGAGGCCGTCGAGGCGTATCGCCGGCGCATCGATCCCCAGCTCGACCTCCCCCTCGGCCGGCGATGACCCCCGCGATCCACGGTGTCGGACAATCTGTGGCGTGACACCCGCGCAGGAGCTGCAGCACATCCGTGAGGGCGCCGGGGGCGCGGCGCCGCCCGGCGAGATCGACACCCTGGAGGCGGCCGGCGGCGCCGCCACGCTGGCCAGGACGCGCGAGGTGCTCGAGGCCGTCGTCCGGCGCTCGGCCGCCGGCGGCGACTGGCCGGCCACCGGCGAGTGGCGGACGCTGCTCCCCGCGTGGTTCACCGGCGCGTGCGTGGACGACGCCGAGGTCAAGGACTGCGTCCTGGACAGGTGGTCGCTGCGCGCCTGGACCTACTGGTTCCAGCCCGACGTGCGCAGGTGGCGCTGGTGGGACGCGAGCGTCCAGGACGACCGCGTGATCGTCAGGCTTCTCGTCCTGGACAGGCCCTACCTGCGGGGCGCGCTGGAGTGGCTGCTGAAGGTCGCCGGTGATGTTCGAGTCGGGTGAGGCCCACACCGGCCTGCGCCTGAACGGGGCGCGGCTGGCCGGTGAGCGCCTGCGCATGGCGGAGCTCCGGGACTGCCACCTGACCGACTGCGACCTCTCCAACGCCGAGTGGGAGCACTGCCGGCTCGAGGAGGTCGTGCTCCAGGGCTGCCGGCTGACCGGCTTCCGCCTGGCCAACTGCCGCGGCGTGGAGGTGGCGCTCCGCGACTGCCAGGCGCGCTACCTGCAGATCGAGCGCTGCAAGCTGGAGGACGTCCGGTTCGAGCGGTGCCAGCTGACCGAGTCCACCCTGATGGGCAGCGAACTGGTCAGGGCCGTGCTCACCGAGTGCGACCTGGCCGGCGCGGTGCTCAGCGGCTCGCGGCTCCGCCACGCCGACCTGCGCGGCTGCGGCTTCGGCGGCATCCGCGCCTCGATCGACGACCTGGCCGGCGCCATCCTCGACCCCGAGCAGGCGGCCGCGGTGCTGATGGGCGAGGCCGGCATCCGCGTGCTGCCGCTGGGCGTCGACCCGGACGGCGGCTGACGAGCGCACGAACCTTGTGGCCTGTCCGACCTGACTCTTAGCCTGTACACGTTGAAGATCGCCATCGTCGGCGGGGGCGCTGCGGGCTTGTTTGCCTCGCTGCTGTTGGCGCGCGCCGGGCACGAGGTTCTGGTGCTCGAGAGGGACAGGCTGGAGCCCGCATCCGATGTGGAGTCGGCCGCCGCATCGGCCTTCCGGCCGGCGGCTCCGCAGGTAGTGCAACCGCATATCGTCGTGGCCAGGTGCCGAGAGCTTCTTGTCGAACGGCTGCCTGACGTGTACGACGGGCTGCTCGCCGCGGGGGTGGCCGAGGCGCCTCTCTCGACGCAGATGCCGGCGTCGCTGGCCGACAGGACGGCGTTGCCGGACGACGAGCGATTGACGATGCTGATGACCCGGCGCTCGACCGTCGACCTGGTGCTGCAGCGCACGATCCTCGCCGAGCCCGGGGTGACACTGCATCGCGGGGTGCGGGTTGTCGGGCTGCTTGCCGTGCCCGGCGAGCCACCGCACGTGATCGGGGTCCACACCGACCGCGGTGACCTTGCCGCAGATCTCGTCATCGACGCCGCCGGACGCCGCTCGCCGATCGACCGCTGGCTTGGAGAGATCGGGGCCCAGCCGACGGCCACGCGGTGGGCGGAGTGTGGGGTGGCCTATTACAGCCGTCACTACCGGCTGCGTTCAGCGGCCGAGCTTCCCGGCCCTCCCACGACGCGGATCGTCGCCGGTCTCGACGAGTTCACCGTGGGCATCTGGGGCGCCGACAACGGGGCGATGCAGCTGGTCGTAGCGCCGCTCGCCGTGGATCGCCGCTTCCGAACGGTCAAGCACCCGGAGGTCTTCACCGCGGTGCTGCGTGCCGTCCCGACCTACGCCGCGTGGCTCGACGTGATGGACCCGATCAGCCCCGTCTTTCCAATGGCCGGATTGCACAACACCATGCGCCGCCTCGTTGTCGGCGGCGCCCCGGTCGTCACGGGTCTGCACGCGATCGGCGATGCCGCGTGCACGACCAATCCGACGCACGGCCGCGGTCTGGGCCTCGCGCTGTCAGGCGCAGCGGACCTGCTCGAAGCCATCGACAGGCACGGTGACGACTGGACCGCACAGGCGCTGGCGCTGGACGGACTGGTCGCCGATCATGTCCTGCCCTTCTACGAGGACCAGGCCGCCATCGACTACGCGCGGCTGGCAATGCTTCGGCATGTGATCTTCGACGCTCCGGCCCCTGACTCGCCGCCCATCATGTCCGATCGGGTCACCTATGCGCAGCTGCGGACGGCTGCGCAGTTCGACCCGACCGCGTTCCGCGCATTCTGGAAGGTCATGGGGATGGTTCGCCAGCCCGACGAGGTGTACACAGACCCGCATGTCGTCGCGTGTACCCAGGAGGTCCTGCACCACCATGGGAGCGGTCCCTCGATGGTGCAGCCCACTCGCGAACAACTGCTCACCGCGCTCGCGAGATAGTCGGTTGG